>NZ_KE992667.1:77697-102381 GCF_000466465.2 Clostridium sp. KLE 1755 | reverse complement strand
GCGGTGCGTAACAGAGCGGTGGGCAGGAATGTGCGGGGGAGAACTATAACGGGAAGGCTGGGCCAGGGGTGTGATTATTCAGGCAGGTCTGTGTTGATGGTATGTGTAGATAGTATAAAGAGTTATTATAATGATATAAAGAGATAGTATAATTTGTACAGTAATTGTGATTGCTGTGTTGGGGGAATTGTGTTAGACTGGATATACAAAGAGGAGAGCATCGATGGTGATGGCTTTCTGAGAATATTTTTCGGGAGAAGGATTCGGGAGAGACAACTTAATTGCGCCGAAGGGGCATAAACTCTCAGGCAAAAGGACCGGATTTGGACGAAGCTCTGGAAAGGTGAAGTGCAAAAATAGGAAGCAGGATCCGAAGTGCACTGTTGCCACCGACGAGGCAGCCTCTTGTTATGCTGAGGGGTAATCTTTCAGGTACGAAGACAGGGAAGGCATATGGCTATTAACGCCGTATGCCTTTTTGCGTGTATGTGTATTGTTTTGCAGGTGTGTTTTGGCGGGTGCTGCAGGGATTCAGAAATTGGATTGGGCAGGGGCGGGAATTTTGTCTGGTAAGAAGGAAGGAGCTGGTAAGTGATGGATGAGAAGAAGACTTCGCTGTATGACGTTCATGTAAAGTATGGCGGGAAGATGGTGCCGTTTGCAGGGTATCTTTTGCCGGTGCAGTATGAGGGGTATGGGGTGATTCGGGAACATATGGCGGTGAGACGGGACTGCGGGCTTTTTGATGTATCCCATATGGGGGAAATACTTTGTGAAGGGGAGGGGGCGCTGGATAACCTGAATTATCTGCTGACGAATGATTTTACGAATATGCGTGACGGTCAGGCCAGGTATAGTCCCATGTGTAATGAAAACGGCGGGGTGGTGGATGATCTGATTGTTTATAAGGTCAGGGATAACCATTATTTTATTGTGGTGAACACGGCAAATAAGGATAAGGATTTTGCGTGGATGCTGGAGCATCAGAGGGGCGGCGCCAAATTCCGGGATATTTCGGATAATGTGGGGCAGATAGCGCTTCAGGGGCCGAAGGCCCGGGGGATTCTTGGCAGGATTGCAGGGGATGAGGTTATTCCTGAGAAGTATTATAGCTGTATTTTTGAGGGGGACGCGGCGGGTATCCGGTGCGTTATCTCCAGGACCGGTTACACCGGCGAGGATGGGTTTGAGTTGTATATGGCGGCCGGGGACGCGCCGGCGTTGTGGGAAGCGTTGATGGAGGCCGGAAGGGAGGAGGGGCTGATTCCCTGCGGGCTGGGGGCGCGTGATACGCTCCGGCTGGAGGCTGCCATGCCGTTATACGGTCATGAAATGGATGATACGATCTCTCCTCTGGAGACAGGGCTTTCTTTTGCGGTAAAAATGAAGAAGAATTTTATCGGCAGGGATGCTCTTGAGAAACAGGGAACCCCGTCAAGAAAAAGGGTTGGCCTGAAAGTGACGGGAAGAGGAATTATCAGGGAGCAGGCCGGAGTATATGCGGGGGATGGGAAAATCGGGGTTACGACTTCCGGAACCCATGCGCCTTACCTGGGATATCCGGTGGCTATGGCGCTGCTTCAGGCGGAGGAGGCAGTGCCGGGAAGGCGGGTGGAGGCCGAGGTGCGGGGCCGCCGCGTGGAAGCGGAAATCGTGGAGCTTCCTTTTTATAAAAGGTAAGGGTTCAGTTCTTTTACAGTTATTGCAGGGGAAAGTTTTAAAATTTAAATAAAAGTGCCTGAAGGGCATAAAACAGGAGGAAAAATATATGAATTATCCGGATAATTACAAGTATTCCAAATCACATGAATGGGTTTTATTTGAAGATGACGGCAGCGTGCGGATCGGCCTTACCGATTATGCGCAGAAGGAGCTGGGGGACCTGGTATTCGTGAATCTGCCTGAGGAAGGGGATGAGGTAACCGCCGGGGAGCCCTTCGGGGATGTGGAGTCCGTAAAAGCGGTATCGGATGTGTATTCCCCGGTGACCGGAATTGTGGAGGAAATCAATGAAGAGCTGCTGGACAGTCCCGAACTGATTAATACGGATGCCAATGAAGCCTGGATGATCAGGGTAAAGGATATTACGGATCAGGAGGAGCTGCTGGACGCTGCGGATTATGAAGTGTATGTGGAAACCCGGAAGCAGTAATGCGGCCGGGAAAGGGGGAAAAGGGAATGGGATCCTACATACCGACAACAGAAGAACAAAGACAGCGGATGCTGGAAACTGTGGGCCTTACTTCCACGGAGGAGCTGTTTGCGGCGCTTCCTGAGGAAGTAAAGCTGAAGGGGGAACTGCAGCTGCCTAAAGGGCTGTCAGAGCTGGGAGCTGCCCGGAAAATGGAAGGCTATGCGGAGGAAAACCGTATCTTCCGCCATATTTTCAGGGGCGCAGGCGCTTATGATCATTATATTCCGTCTATTGTAAAGGAGGTGGTTTCGAAGGAGGAATTTGTCACCGCCTATACGCCGTATCAGGCGGAAATCAGCCAGGGGCTGCTTCAGTCTATTTTTGAATATCAGACGATGATCTGCGAACTGACAGGCCTGGACGCTGCCAATGCTTCCGTTTATGACGGCGCATCCGCTGCGGCAGAGGGTGTTTTCATGTGCAGGGAAAGAAAACGTACCCGCGTGCTGGTTTCCGAAACCACCAATCCTCAGGTGGCGGAGGTGATAAAAACCTATTGCTACGGCAGGCAGGCTGTTGTGGAAATGGTGCCTGCCAGGGATGGAAGCACGGATTTGGAGGCTCTGAAAAGCATGCTGGATGACACGGTGGCGTGTTTTTATGTGCAGCAGCCTAATTTTTATGGAATCCTGGAGGACGGGAAGGCATGCGCCGAGGCCGTCCATGAAAAGGGCGGGAAGCTCATCATGGGCTGCAATCCCATTGCGCTGGCTATTGTGGAGACACCCGGGGAATGCGGGGCCGATGTGGCGGTGGGGGAAGGGCAGCCGCTGGGCCTGCCGTTATCCTTCGGCGGCCCTTATCTGGGCTTTATGGCAGCTTCCAGGGATATGATGCGTAAGCTGCCGGGCCGTATTGTGGGGGAAACAGTGGATTCCAGGGGGAACAGAGGCTTTGTGCTCACGCTTCAGGCAAGGGAGCAGCACATCCGCAGGGAAAAAGCAGGCAGCAATATCTGTTCCAATGAGGCGCTCTGTGCGCTGACCGCGTCCGTGTATCTGTCCGCCATGGGGCCGGAGGGGCTTACACAGACGGCTGTCCTGTGCGCCTCCAAGGCGCATTATCTGCAGAAGGAGCTGGAAAAAGCCGGGCTGCCTCCGGTTTATAAAAAAGAATTTTTCCATGAGTTTGTTACGGCTTCCCCGGTGGATGGGAAAAGGCTTCTGGGGGCGCTGGAGGAAAAGGGTTTTCTGGGCGGGCTTCTGCTGCCGGACGGGAACCTGTTGTGGTGCGCCACGGAAAAGAATTCGAAAGAAGAAATGGATGAGCTGGTAAGACTGGTGAAGGAGGTGTGTGGACAATGAAACTGATTTTTGAACGAAGTGTTCCGGGCAGGCGCTGCAGTATACTGCCGGAATGTGATGTGCCGGTAATCGGAACCGGGGAAAAGCCGCTTTCCGCGGCCGGAAGGAAAAGTCCGCTGCGTCTTCCCCAGGTATCGGAAAATGACATCAGCCGGCATTATACCGCGCTGGCCAATGCCACCCACGGAGTGAATGACGGTTCCTATCCCCTGGGCTCCTGCACCATGAAATATAACCCCAAGCTGAATGACGAAATGGCTTCTCTTCCCGGTTTCACGCGGATTCATCCCCTGCAGCCGGAGGAGACGGTGCAGGGCTGTCTGCATGTCCTTCACGATGCAGAGCGGGTTTTCTGTGAAATCACGGGAATGGATGCCATGACCTTCCAGCCGGCGGCCGGGGCGCATGGGGAGTTTACCGGCCTTCTTCTCATCCGGGCCTACCATGAAAGCCGGGGGGACGTAAAACGGACAAAAATCATCGTTCCGGATTCCGCCCACGGCACCAATCCTGCCAGCGCCACGATGGCAGGATATCAGGTCATCAATATCCCTTCCACGAAGGAAGGCTGTGTGGATTTGGAGGCGCTGAAGGCGGCGGTGGGAGAGGATACGGCAGGTCTGATGCTGACCAATCCCAATACTGTAGGGCTTTTTGACAAAAATATCCTGGAAATTACCCGCATTGTCCATGAGTCCGGCGGCCTGTGCTATTATGACGGCGCCAATCTGAATGCGGTGATGGGTGTGGCAAGGCCGGGAGATATGGGCTTTGATACGGTGCATCTGAACCTGCATAAGACCTTTTCCACGCCCCACGGAGGCGGAGGGCCGGGAAGCGGTCCGGTGGGCTGTAAGGCTTTTCTGGGAAAATTCCTGCCGGGTAAGGAAATCCGGGAAGAAAACGGCATTTTTTACAGAGCGGATTATGAAAAATCCATCGGCATGGTAAGGGCGTTTTACGGCAATTTCCTCGTGGTGGTGAAGGCGTTGTGTTACGCGCTTACACTGGGGGCCGAGGGGATCAGGGATGCCGCCCATATGGCGGTGCTGAATGCCAATTATCTGCGTGTCAGGCTGTCGGAGGCGTATCACATGGCCTATCAGGAAACCTGCATGCATGAGTTTGTCATGACCCTTCAGCCGGAAAAGGAGGAGCTGCAGGTCAGCGCCATGGACATTGCAAAGGCGCTGCTTGATTACGGGATCCATCCGCCTACCATGTATTTCCCTCTCATCGTGCATGAAGCGTTGATGATTGAGCCTACGGAAACGGAATCCCCGGAGAATCTGGAGGAGCTGATTTCGGCTTTTATGGAAATTCACAGAAAGGCGCAGGAGGATCCGGAGTGGATACGCAGCGCACCCCATAAGACGGAAATTTCACGGCTGGATGAGGTGCAGGCGGCCAGGAATCCCAAACTGCATTATGAATTATGATACAAAAAATATATACCATAGAATCCGGCTGTTTTAATCCGTATCAGAATATGGGGCTGGAAGAATATCTGATGTACCAGGCGGGAGAGGACGAATGTATTCTTTATTTGTGGCAGAATGAACGGACGGTGGTCATCGGACGGAACCAGAATGCCTGGAAGGAATGCAGGACGAAGGAGCTGGAGGCGGACGGCGGGTATCTTGCCCGCCGTCTTTCCGGCGGCGGCGCCGTATTTCATGATCTGGGGAACCTGAATTTCACTTTTCTGGCGCGCAGGTGCAATTATGATGTGGATAAACAGACGGATGTCGTCCTGGAGGCGGTGAGACGCCTGGGGCTTTCCGCCTGTAAAAGCGGCCGTAACGATATTACAATCAACGGATGTAAATTTTCAGGAAATGCGTATTATTCAACGGGAGACTGCTGTTACCATCATGGTACGATACTCATGCACGCGGATCAGGAGCAGATGGAAAAATATCTGCATGTTTCCAGGCAGAAGCTGGAATCCAAAGGGGTGGAGTCCGTGCGCAGCCGGGTTATCAATCTGTGTGATCTGATGCCGGAGCTTACGAAGGAAAGGATGGCTGTTGTGCTGAAGGAGGCCTTCGCCGGGCGCTACGGGCTGCCGGTGGAGCCGTTCCCGGGAGAACGGCTGGAGGGTGGTGAAATCCGCAGCCGGGCGGCTGCCTTTGCGTCCTGGGAATGGAAGTATGGCAGACAGATTCCCTTCAGCGATGAAATTTCCCGCCGTTTTTCCTGGGGGGAGGTACAGCTTGCCCTGAAGGCGGATGGGGGGAGGATAAGTGAATTGATCCTCCATACGGATGCGTTGGATACTCAGCTGGTGACTGCGCTTACGGAGGCGCTTCCCGGAACACAGCTGACGAAGGCTGCGGTTGCGGAGGCCTTCCGGCAGATACCGGCGCAAAACAGGCTGCAGGCATCCATGAAGGATGATTTGGAAAGACTGCTGGGCCTGCTTTTATAATATGCGGCCTTTGGCAGCGGGAGGTAATTAATGGCACAGGAATTTGATTTGATTGTTATCGGCGCAGGGCCGGGAGGCTATCCGGCGGCGCTTCGTGCGGCGGAGGGCGGCCGCAGGGTGGCTGTCATAGAAAAAGATGAGCTGGGAGGGACCTGTCTGAATCGCGGCTGTATTCCCACAAAGACCCTGCTTCATGCTTCAGGTTTGTACCGCAGGCTGCAGGAAGCGCAGGCGGAGGGGCTGAGCGTGTCGGAGGCCCATGTGGATATGGCCCGGCTGCAGGAACGCCGTCTTGAGGTAATCTCCTCCCTGCGGGAGGGAATTGCCGTGCAGTTTCAGAAAAAGGGTGTGACTCTTTTTACCGGTACCGGCCGGATCCTGGAAAAAGAAAAGGTGCTGGTAACGACAGGGAAAGAGGAAATTCTTCTTACAGCGCCCCGCATCCTTATCGCGGCCGGGGCTAAAACCGCTGTCCCGCCGATTCCGGGAATCGATCTGCCCGGTGTGGAGGACAGCACCGGCCTTCTTGCAAGACAGGAACCATACGACAGCCTTATTATTATAGGCGGAGGCGTGATCGGCATGGAATTTGCCTCCTTCTATTCCGACCTGGGGAAAAAGGTCACCGTCCTGGAGGCCATGGATCGGATTTTGCCCGGCATGGATCGGGAGATTTCCCAGAATCTGAAAATGATACTGAAAAAAAGAGGTGTGGATATCCATACAAAAGCTTCCGTAACCCGTGTGGAAAGAATGGAAGAGGGAGGCTTTGTATGTTATTATGAAGAAAAAGGACAGGCGTTTTCGGCTTCCGCAAAAGGGCTTCTGGCAGCGGTGGGCCGCAGGGCGGACGGGGAGTCCGTCTGGTCGGGGCAGCTGCTGGGGCCAAGCGGGACGGAGCGTGGACGCATTCCTGTGGATGAGAATTACCGGACCCGGATTCCCGGCATATACGCCGTAGGAGACGTGACAGGGGGCATACAGCTTGCTCACGCTGCCACTGCGGAGGGGCTGCTTGCGCTGGATCATATGGAAGGCAGGGAACCTTCCATAGACAGAAGGGTCATTCCTTCCTGCGTATATACAGATCCGGAAATTGCCTGCGCGGGCCTTACCTGTGAGGAAGCAAAGGCTTCAGGCGTCCCGGTAAAAACAGCGAAGTACATAATGTCCCTGAACGGAAAATCCGTGCTTTCCGGCCAGGAGAGAGGTTTTATCAGGCTTGTGGCACGGGAGGATAATGAAAAAATTGTGGGAGCGCAGCTGATGTGCGCCCGCGCCACCGATATGATTGGAGAGCTTGCGCTGGCAATCAGCCGCGGAATCACCGCAGGGGAGCTGGCCGGAGTCATCCATCCCCATCCCACCTTTGGGGAGGGCATCGGTGAAGCGGCCCGGCTGCTGCAACAGGAGAGAACATGAGAATCAAAACAACAGGCGGTTATGTGGAAGGCTTTGAGGAAAACGGACTTCAGAATTTTCTGGGGATTCCCTATGCCCGGGCGGAGCGGTTTCAGGCGCCCCGGGAAATAAACTGGGAAGGGGTGTTTCAGGCTGACGCGTTTGGTAAAAAAGCGGTCCAGTCCCATCCTGCGCAAGAAACGCAGGCCGGTTGGGAAGGGCGGAAGGAATACGGGGAGGACTGTCTGAATCTGAATATTTATGTTCCGGCGCGGGCCGCCCTGGAGGCGCGCCGGGAAGGAAAGGGCCTGCCTGTGGCGGTCTATATTCACGGCGGCGCATTCCAGAACGGAAGCAACCGTGACCGGAGCGGAAAACAGATCATTCGCGATCACAGCTTTATTTATGTTTCCATAAATTACCGCCTGGGAGTATTGGGTTATCTTTATCTGGGAGCTGCGCTGGGTGAGGAATACCGGGGCACCGGAAACAACGGGACCCTGGATCAGCTGGCGGCCCTGCGCTGGATATATGATAATATCGGGGAGTTCGGAGGCGACCGCAGCAGGATTACCGTGTTTGGCGAATCCGCAGGAGCCAAGACCCTTGGCGCGCTTCTGCTGAGGCCGGAGCTGAAAACCTGTTGCAGCCAGGTATTGATGGCCAGCGGCGCTTACCAGTGTATCCGTGAAGAAGAAACAGCTGCTGCGGTTGCGGATTCCTTTTTCTCGCTGGCAGGGCTTAAAAGGCCGGAGGATATCCTGACCATGGATGTGGATAACCTGCTGGCAGTACAGGAGCGGCTTGTGGATAATCCGGGAAATACCTGTACCTTCGGCCCGGTTGCCGATGGAATTACGGTTCCCATGGACTGGAGGGAAGCGCTGAGAAGCGGCAGGCACTGGTCAGGTAAGGCAATTGTGGGCAGCTGCCGCCATGAAATGGTATTCCGCCGCCTGGGCGACCCTGATTTTACGGCTCATTGCCCTGCCATTGCCAGGGCCCTGTTTGGGCAGAACGCGGAGATTGCCATAGAGGAATTCGAGGAGTTCGACGCCGGGGAGCGGCAGGAAGAAAGTGGTTCAGCTTTACGCAGGGCGCTGAAATGGGAACAGCTTCTTTCCGATTACATGTACCGTACCTACAGCAGGCGCCTGGCGGAACTTCTGGCGAAAAACGGAAGCCAGGTCTGGTATTACAGCATGGATTTCGGTACGGCGTCCCATGTGCTGGATCAGTCCGCCGCATTTGACGGCGCCTGGCGGGATGATGCTTTATTCCCCGGAATTGCCCTGGAGGAACGTAGAAAGACCGCGGAAATTATCTATGAAAGCTATGTCCGCTTTTTCGAAACCGGAGATCCCAACTGGGAGGGCATCCCGGAATGGAGGCCGCTGAGAGACGAGCGGGAAAAAATGGTCTGGGATGACCGGATCCATACGGAGCCGCTGACAGAGGAGGAAACGCTTAACCGCTTCCCTGATGAGGTATTCCGCCTGCAGCGCTCCCCGGATCACGCCGTTTCCACAAAGGAAACGGCGGATCCGCAGCCACAGGCAGTGCCGGATGCGGCAATGGAGGAAGCATCGGATATCATTGCCCGGGTGACAGCGCAGAGGGAGGCCTTCTGGATCAATCCCCACCGTGTTTCTTTCGCAAAAGCGAAGGAAAGCCTGGACTTTACGATGGCGGATATAGAAGAGGCCCAGGCGCGCCTGCTCAGGTTCGCCCCATTTCTGGAGGGCTGCTTCCCGGAGCTTCAGAAAACCGGAGGAATCATTGAATCCCCGCTGCAGGATATCCCGGCCATGGCGGAAAGCCTCTGGGACGGCTGCGGGGCGGGAGAGGGGGAGCCTCTCAGACATGGACGCATGCTCATGAAGCTGGACAGTGAGCTGGCGGTGGCCGGATCCGTCAAAGCCAGAGGCGGTATTTATGAGGTACTTGCCGCCACGGAGGAGCTCGCCCTGAAGGCCGGGCTTCTGAAGGAAACGGATGATTATTCCGTCCTTTTGAAGCACAGGGACTTTTTTTCACACTATACCATGCAGGTGGGCTCTACAGGAAACCTGGGACTGAGCATCGGCATTATGAGCGCAGCCATCGGCTATCGTGCGGTGGTGCATATGTCCTCGGACGCCAGGCAGTGGAAAAAAGATCTCCTCCGGAGCAAAGGGGTTATTGTAAAAGAATATGAGGGAGATTACGGTGCTGCGGTCAAAGAGGGCAGGGCGCTGTCCGATGCGGATGAAAACAGTTATTTTGTGGATGACGAACATTCCTCCAGACTGTTTCTGGGCTATGCCGCCGCCGCACTCCGGCTGAAAAAACAGCTGGCGGATAAACTGATCCTTGTGGACGGTGATCATCCGTTGTTTGTTTACCTGCCCTGCGGCGTGGGAGGCGCGCCGGGCGGCATTACCCTGGGGTTGAAATATGTATTCGGGGATGCGGTGCACTGCTTTTTTGCGGAACCGGTGCAAAGCCCTTGCATGCTCCTTGGCATGGCAACCGGCAAAGGGGATCAGGTCTGCGTACAGGACTTCGGACTGAGCGGGAAAACGCTGGCGGACGGCCTGGCGGTAGGGCGGCCCTCAGAGCTTGTGGCACGCAATATGCGTCCGCTTCTGGACGGCATTTATACGGTACAGGACGAATGCCTTCCCGGATGGATGCAACGGCTTAACGAAACGGAAGGCGTGATAATAGAACCCTCCGCCTGCGCCTGCCTGGGCGGCCCCAAAATCCTGGCCGGAGAACAGGGACGCGCCTGGCTCAAACAACAGGGCCTTTATGAAAAGGCCGCCCAGGCGACCCACATCGTGTGGGCCACAGGCGGCGGCCTGATGCCTGAAGAAATAATAACGGAATATCTGAATCTTCCAAAATAGCCGAATTTTAACACAGTTTTATCCGCCATGGCGCGATGGGCCGGTCTTTCCGTCTGCTCCCTGGCCCGGCAGTGTTTCCTGGAAGGGGCGTTTGAAAGCGCCAGTCCGATATTTCATTTATTTTTATTATTCTGTATGGTTTTATTCTTCACTCCGTGATAAAATAACAGGAACAGTAACATTGCAGGGACGGAAGTGTCCGGAGGATAAAACATATGCATAATAAGCTGGCTGTGACAGGGGGAAGCAGGCGTTTTTTTAAAGGGAAGCTTTGCCTGGCGGGATTGCTGATGCTGTTGTTTTGGCATCTGCTGCCGATACAGGGCCTGGCTGCGGACGGCGGCAGGCAGGTGGTTCGTGTAGGGTATCCCATACAGTTGGGGATGACCGAAGTGGATGAACAGGGGAATTATTCCGGCTATACTTATGAGTATCTGGAGGAGATTGCCCAGTATACCGGCTGGGATTATGAGTTCGTCCAGGTGGAGGGAGATCTTAACGAAAGCCTGGTCACGCTTATGGATATGCTGGAAAAGGGCGAGATTGACCTGATGGGCGGCATGCTTTACAGCAGGGAGATGGAACAGCTGTATGATTATTCCTCCAACAGCTATGGGATTGTCTACACTGTTTTTCAGGTGCTGTATGATGACACGGATTATGTGAATGACTCCCAGGTGGAGAAAACGCTGCGCGTGGCCATGTATGGACAATCCAGGAAGCATAAGGAGGAAATGGAAGATTACTGCCGGATGAATCTTCAGATTCCCCAGATTGTCCCTTGCACCACAATAGAGGAGCACCTCCGGGCGCTGCAGGAAGGCAGGGCGGATGTCATGCTGAATACCAGCATGAATTATATAGAAGGGCTGCGGACGGTTGCCAGATTTGCACCGAAGCCCTTTTATTTTGTTACCTCCAAAGGAAAAGGGGGGCTGCTGACAAAGCTGGACGAGGCGCTGCACAGCATAGAACAGACAGATCCCTATTTTATGACCACTCTGCATGAAAAATATTTCAATCCATCCAATAAGGAACTGAAGCTTACGGCGCAGGAAAAGGAATATGTGGAAAATACGGAACCGCTGCGGGCAGGGGTCCTGACAGATTTGCCTCCCTATAGCTACCAGGATAAGGAAAGCGGTGAGCTTAAGGGGATCAGCGTGGATCTGCTGAGAGCGATAGAGGATAAAACAGGGCTTGTTTTCGAACTGGTGCCTGTGGAAAATGAAGAAGCACTGTCGGAAATGACGGCAGAGGGCCGCGTTGATCTCATAGGCAGCATGAGCTACGATTATGAACAGGCCAGACATCGGAACATGGCCATGAGCAGGCCTTATATTTCCACGCAGTATATGATTCTTTTGAATAACAAAATGCGAAATGAGGAGATTACCGGCAGGAAGCTGGCGATTCTGGCTTCCTATGATTACCAGGGTGAATTTGTGGGAAGCCCGGTATACTATGATTCCAGAGAGGAGATTGTCAGGGCGATTAACAGCGGCGAGGCCGATTATACTTATATGGATGCCTACGTGGCACAATATTTTTATAACAGATCGGAATTTGAAAACCTGTATGTGGCGCCTCAGATGCTGCAGGAAAACAGGACCTGTATTGGTGTGAGCAAACCGGCCAGCCCGGAGCTTCTGAATATTATTAACAAAGTAATCATTACCATGCCGGAAAAGGAACTGCAGTCGATTATTTACTCAAATACCATATACCGGTCGGATATTACCCTGCTGGAAATGGTGCGACGCCATCCGTTGCAGACTGTGGCTGTTGCTGCGGCCGTCCTTCTTGTGGTTATCGGCGTCCTTTCCTGGGGAGTGGTGACAAGGGAAAAGCTGAACCGTAAGATTTCCCTGGAACTGAAAAAGCATCAGGAGCTGTACGGACTGGTAAATGATTATTTCTTTGAATATGATTTAAAGAAGGAGCTCTTTACCGTTTCAGGGAAAAAAGAAGGCGAAAAGCATGAAAACAATGTGGTGTACAGGCTTTTCCCGGAAAGAATGGCCGATGCGCCGGATAATGGGAAATATAGGGAAATCCTGCGCCGGATTATGCACAGCGGCAGGGACGGCGTGGAAGAGATACAGCTTCCCGGAATTAACAGGGAGCTGCACTGGATGCGTATCGCCATGAAAAATATATATGACCACAAGGGAGCGCCTGTATGCGTTATCGGAAGAATCAGCGATATTAATGAAGAAAAGCAGGAACGGGACAGGCTGAAAAACCAGGCGGAAAGAGACAGCCTGACCCATGTATACAACGCAAAAACAAGCGTCAGATTAATCCAGGAGCGTCTGGACCAGCTGGCTGACGGAGGCACCGGGGCGCTGATTCTGGTGGATATTGATAAATTCAAAACAATTAATGATACCTACGGCCATATGGAGGGAGACCATATCCTCTGCGAGGTGGCAGGCATCCTCCAGGACAGCTTCCGGGAAGGCGATATCGTAGGGCGTCCCGGCGGGGATGAATTTATCATATACATGGAACGGATAAGGGATACGAGGACGCTGGGAGATAAATGCGAGCGCCTGCTCCAGAGAATCAGTGAAATCAGGATGCCCGATAAAAAGAGCCTTACCATCAGCCTTGGGGCTGTTCTGGCCAGGCCGCAGAATGATTATGATTCCCTCTACATTAAGGCGGATAAAGCGCTGTACCGGGCAAAAAAGGAAGGACGCAATACGTATTTTATCGCCTGAACCGCCGTATTTTTCAGAACATTTTAACTTAAAAAAGGAAAATACAAAAAAAGTATAAAAAAGGAATTGAACGGGCATGATAGTTACGTAAGAAAAAGGAGGTAGCTGTCATGGGAAACAAAGGTCTTGATTATACAGCACTTGTGATTGCAGTTATCGGCGCCGTAAACTGGGGACTTATCGGATTGTTCCGACTGGATCTGGTAGCGCTGATATTCGGCCAGATGAGCTGGATTTCCAGAATCATTTATGTGATTGTGGGTATCTGCGGAATCTATCTGCTTACCTTTTTCGGCCGTGTTGGAAACGGAAGAGACGAATAAGCAGAAAATACGAAGAAGCCTCCGGAAGAAAAAAATTATTTTCCGGAGGTCTCTTTTCTTTTGGCGGAAGGCGTGCAGCCGTACTTTTCGTAAAACATCCGCCGGAATAATTTATAATTGGTAAAGCCATGGCGCACCAGAAGCTCGGTAATGCTTGTATCGGTACGCAGAATGTCTTCGCAGATATGGGAAAAACGAACCTGGTTTACGAATTCCAGGAAGGTCATTCCCATATTTTTTTTGAAAAAACGGCAGAAATACTCCGGGTTCAGAGCCACCTGGGCGGCGGCGTCACGCAGGCTGATGCTTTCCTGATAGTGTGCATTTACATAATCCATAACCGTGATCAGCCGGGCGCGCTCCTCGTCGTTCAGGCTGCCTCCGCCCTCTCCCGCGGGTAGCCGGAAGCAGTTGACGCAAAGAAAAAGCAGCTCATAAAGCAGGCTGGTGAAATGCAGCTGATAGCAATAGGGCTTACGGATGTAAATCTCCTGTATTTCCTTCAGACAGTAAACAAGGGCTTCATCGGAGCGCGCTTCCCCGCAGGAGCCGTTCATAAAGCGGATGCGGTCAAAATCCGGAATGTGTTTTTTCAGGAACTGATAGGGAATCTGAAGCACATCTATGCGGGAATGCTCGGAACTGCTGGTGGCATGGATATCCCTGGAATTGATGATGGCAAAATCCCCTTTTTCCAGGCGTATGGAGAGATCATTGACCAGCAGATCCATATCCCCTGCCTCGATATAGAGAATTTCCAGACTGTTGTGCCAGTGCCGGGGGACCAGGATTCCGGCATCCTCATAGGAAAAACAGCGGACCTGAATATCCGGCTCCACCTGGATATTTTCATGGGTATAAACCACCGGTGAAAAGGATTCCTTTACCTGGATGCCGTCAAAATAACTGCCGGGACAGGAATCGGAGGTACCCTGATAACCGATTTCCTTTTCACCCCAGTTTGCGGGGAAATGCCCCGCTTCATTATAATATTTCATGAAAACCTCCATAAGGTTAAGAATTGCCTTAAAATACCTCTTAATTATCCGTTATTTTTCAAAATAAGTCAATATCGACCCAATGCAAGTCATTTTTGCAATAGAAAAGCAGGTTATAACATGCTATGATGAAAATACAGGCGCCGGCGGATGGCGCCGGAGGTTCAGGAAAGCCCTGGCTGAGGACGGCCGGAGACGGCAGCCGGCTGGGGGATAACAGCAAGTTTAAGAAGGAGAAGGTATGGAAAGGGAAAAATTACAGGAATTAATCAAACAGATGACACTGGAGGAAAAAGCGTCCCTGTGTTCTGGCGCAGATTTCTGGCATACGGAAAGCGTTGACCGGCTGGGGATTCCGGCAATGATGGTGTCCGACGGCCCTCACGGCTTAAGAAAGCAGGACCAGGAGGCGGATCACCTGGGAATGAATGACAGCATTAAGGCTGTGTGCTTCCCGGCAGGCTGCGGCACGGCGGCCAGCTTCAACAGAGAGCTGATTACCAGAATGGGAGAGACACTGGGAGAAGAATGCCAGGCGGAGGGCGTAGGCGTTATCCTCGGGCCGGCGGTGAATATCAAGCGTTCTCCTCTCTGCGGACGTAATTTTGAATATTATTCCGAGGATCCCCTTGTGGCTTCCGAGATAGCAGGCGCATTGATCAAGGGCGTACAGAGCAAAAACGTGGGGACCAGCATCAAGCATTTCCTGGCAAACAACCAGGAAACACGTAGGATGTCCTCATCCTCCGAGGTTGACGAAAGGACGCTGCGCGAGATCTATATGGCGGCCTTTGAAGGGGCGGTAAGCAAACAGAAGCCCTGGACCGTAATGTGCTCCTACAACAAAATCAATGGCACCTATGCGGCAGAGCATAAAGAAGCGCTTACCGATATCCTGAGAGGGGAATGGGGCTTTGATGGTTTTGTGGTAAGTGACTGGGGCGCGGTGAACAACAGAGTGCCCGATCTGGAAGCCGGCCTGGATCTGGAAATGCCCTCCTCCGGCGGCATCAATGACAAGCTGATCGTGGATGCGGTAAAGGACGGCAGCCTGGATGAAGCGGTGCTGGACAGGGCTGTGGAGCGTATCCTGAACATTGTATACCGTTTTGAGGAAAACAGGGATAAAACAGCGGTATTTGACAGAGACAGGGATCATGAAATGGCGAAAAAGGTCGCTGAAGAAACCATTGTCCTTCTGAAGAATGAAGACAATCTTCTTCCGCTTTCCGAAAAGGAAGATATCGCCTTTATCGGCAAATATGCGAGAAAACCCCGCTATCAGGGCGGCGGCAGCTCCCACATCAACAGCCATAAGGTAACCGGCGCCTGGGACTGCGTAAAGGACTGGGGAAATATCACATTTGCAGAAGGATATGCGGATGACGCGGATGTTGTGGATGAGGCCATGATCACGGAAGCGGTTGCCAATGCCTCCAAAGCGAAGGCTGCGGTTATTTTTGCCGGGCTTCCGGATGCCTTTGAATCTGAAGGCTTTGACAGGGCGCACATGGGAATGCCGGACTGCCAGAACGAGCTGATTGAACGTGTTGCGGCCGTTCAGCCCAATACCATCGTGGTATTACATAATGGCTCCCCCGTGGAAATGCCCTGGGCGGACAAGGTAAAGGGCATTGTGGAAGCCTACCTGGGCGGCCAGGCTGTAGGCGCCGCCACTGTGGATATCCTCTTCGGAAAAGTGAATCCCAGTGCAAAGCTTCCGGAAAGCTTCCCCTACAAGCTGGAGGATAACCCGTCATACCTGTACTATCTTGGCGAAGGCGACAGGGTGGAGTACAGAGAAGGTGTGTTTGTAGGCTACCGTTACTATGATACCAAGAAAATAGAGGTCCGTTTCCCCTTCGGTTTCGGCCTTTCCTATACAAGTTATGAGTATTCTAACCTGAAGGTCAGCGCAGAGCACATAAAAGACACCGACGTCCTGGAGGTCAGCGTGGACGTGACCAATACAGGCGGCATGGCAGGAAAAGAAGTGGTGCAGCTGTACATTTCCGACGTGGAGAGCACTGTGATCCGCCCCGTTAAGGAGCTGAAGGGCTTTGAAAAGGTGGAGCTTGCGCCCGGAGAGACAAAGACTGTCACCTTCACCCTGGATAAGAGGGCCTTTGCTTACTGGAACACCCAGCTGCATGACTGGCATGTGGAAACCGGAGAATTCCGTATCCTTATCGGAAAATCCTCCCGGGATATCCAGCTGGAAGCAGCGGTGACCGTGGAATCTACAGTGAAGGTTCCCGTACATTATACGATGGATACCACCTTCGGCGATCTGATGAAGGACGAAAAAGCCATGCAGATCATCGCTCCCATGATGCAGCTTAATATCGGCGGCCAGCAGAATGAAAGCGATGCGGCGGCAGAGGCAATATCCCGCGAGATGATGGAAGCCATGATGAAATATATGCCAATCCGCGGAATCCTCAGCTTTGCTGGCGGCAAGGTAACCCTGGAGCAGCTGACGGGGCTTCTGGACCAGCTGAATGCGGCGCAGTAATATTGCAGTAATATATATAATTGATGGTAATGGTAATGGATCGGGACGGAGCACTGTCCTGATCTGTTATTATGGAAGATAAAAATGCCATGCTGAACAGGAAAAGCTGTTTCAGCATGGCATTTTTCAAATCCTCTGTTGACAATTGGACTACACAGCGTTATCCTTAAGGTAACCTACAAAATGTAGTCTATGGAGGAACGGAATGGCTCAGTCGGTATCGGATTCGGAATTTGAATTGATGAAAATAATCTGGGAATCAGGCGGCAGCGCTTTTTATGCGCAGATAGCCGGAAGACTGGCGGCAGAGGGAAATACCTGGAATAAGAATACCATAATAACCCTGCTTTCCCGCCTGGTGGAAAAGGAAATGCTTCGTACGGACAAATTTGGCAGAAGGAACCGGTATACGGCGCTGCTTTCCCAGGAGGAATATCAGGCAGGGCAGACGGAAAGCTTTGTGGAAAAAATCTATGAAGGAAACGTACAGGGCCTGCTGGCCACCCTGATTAAAAAGGAAATGCTTACGCCGGAGGACTACGCAAAGCTGCAGGAATTCTGGGACAGGGGGGAAAATGATGAGTGAGTTATGGAAGCTTGTTCTTTCATTATCGCTGTCTGGTACGCTTTTAATGCTTCTTCTTTCTGCAGGGAAGCATGTCTGGAAAAAAAGCTTCAGCAAAACGTGGCAGTATTATATCTGGCTTGTCGTGGCCGCACGGCTTCTGCTTCCGGTTACGGCCCCGCTGAATCTGGTGGGCGGCCTGATGCAGCCTGTGGAGAAGCTGCAGATGCAGGCGGAAACAGGGGAAAAGGGGAGATACGGACTGCAGGAGGCGGACGACGACGGAGTCCGGGAAGGTGTTTTTGCTGCGCCGGGAGGGAATAATATTCCTTCCGCAGAGGGGGACATCCCCTCCTTTATGAGGCAAAGCCCGGGTGCCGCATGGCTGCGGATATCTGTTCCCGGCATTTTGCTCAGCGTTATCTGGCTGGCGACGGCGGTAATCCTTTTTGCACACAGACTGTGGATCTGGCGGCAGTTCTGCGGCAGCCTGCACAATAGCTGGGTTCCTGTGGAAGATACATTCATACTGGAAAGCCTGGAAAGACAGAAAGCGAAGCTGGGGATCACCAGGAAGGTGCCGGTTTACTGTAACCCGGGCATCTCTTCGCCAATGCTGGCAGGCGTATGGAAACCCTGCATTGTGCTTCCGGAGGCAAAACCCATAGAGGGCAGCGCTGATTATATCCTGCTTCATGAACTGGTCCATTTAAAAAGGCACGATCTCCTTTATAAATGGCTGATACAGCTGTGTATCTGTATCCACTGGTTTAATCCCTTTCTGCGCCGTCTGGAAACGGAAACGGGAGCGGCCTGCGAACTGGCCTGTGATGAAGCTGTTTTGAAAATGCTTGATGAGAAGCAGAGAAGAAGCTATGGAGACACGCTCCTTTCGGCCATGCGCCCCCATGAGGTGCAGAAGGCGCCTGCGGCTATGCTGTCAGAGGGGATGGAACAGTTAAAGGAGAGGCTGGGTGCGATTATGGTTTATCGGAAAATAACGGCAGGAAAAAAGATCCTGGGCTGCCTCGCGGCTGTCCTGATCGGGTGGTGTGCTATTTCAGCAGGAGCCTATGCGTCTGCGGAGCCTTCCTGGTCAGGTGCGGGTGCGGCGCCTGCAGCAGCGCCCACAGGAATAAAGAACGTGCGGGAAGTAGCAGTTGGACCGGGGAATATAGCAGGACAGGAGGACACAGCAGGGCAGGAGGACACAGCAGGACAGGAGGACACAGGGGAGCAGGAGCATACGGCGGAACAGGCAGACAGCCTGGGATGGAAGGAAAAAGTAACCCCCTATATACAAAATACCTATTATGAATATCCTTATCTGATGGAAATCGGCTGGAACATTCCTGAACAGAAAACAGCGGATTACCCTTACAGCCGGATAATACGGCAGACAGATGGGACGGATATCACCTGTTTTTTCAATGAAAAAACAAAGCAGTATATGGAGGATGAAGCTGTTATAGATTCATTTATCCGTTTATACCCCGGATTACAAAAGCTTGGGGAGCAGTCAAATCTTGCCGTAAAGACACCTTTTTTTGTCAGCATCAGGGATGTATCCGGAAAAACGGCGGCTGAACTGGCGGAGGAAAGCTATTACAATGGTTCGCTGGCGGAAAACGAACATTGGGGGGCTTTTTACACAGACCTCCTGGAAGAATGATACTTTTGCTGACAGATGTATTGCGTCAGCGGTTTCCGGTATTTTTTATTTTTTGCATATAATTTTCAAAAGGATGTAAAAATGGTTGATGCAATCCCTCTGCGGGTAAGTTATAATAGATTTGGAAATACTGGCAACAGGAGGATTTTATCAATGGAAACTGCGATGCAGAAGTTCAGGGATATGGAAAAAAGCTGGAAGTGGTATCAGATTAACAGATTCTTCGGCGCTCTGGCAGGCGCGGTGGTTTATTCCCTGGGAATCAATCTGTTTATTGTGCCGGTAGCCCTGTACAGCGGCGGAATCATGGGCTTTTCACAGATACTGAGGACGATTCTTATCCAGTACCTGAATTTGCCCCTGCAAAATTTTGATATCGCCGGTGTAATTTATTATCTGATCAACATTCCTATTCTGCTGATTTCCATGAAGCGGATTGGGAGAAGGTTCTTTATCAAAACGGTGATGTGCGTAACTACGGTTACTGTCCTTCTGTCGGTGATACCGATTCCGGTGCAGCCCATACTGCCTGATGATACGCTGGCCTGCTGTGTGATCGGCGGAATTATCTGCGGCCTGGGAATGGGACTTGCCTTAAAGAACGGCGGTTCCCTGGGCGGCATGGACATTGTGGGCATGATGCTGATTAAATGGCGCAAGGATTTCAGGGTCGGCCGGGTGAATCTGATCACCAACATTATCCTGTATTCGGTCTGCCTGTTCCTGTTTGATATCCCTACGGTGATTTATTCCCTTATTTACGCTTCCCTGAGCTCCTTTGCCATAGATAAGGTGCACGCCCAGACGATAAACGTGGAGGTGCGCATCATAACCAAGGCGCAGGACGAGGGGATGGAGAAAGAGATCTTCACCGAGCTGGAACGCGGCATAACCAAGTGGGAGGCCATCGGCGCTTATACGGACGAGTCCGTACACATTTTATTCGTGCTCATATCCAAATACGAATTGAGCCAGCTGAAAAATATAGTCCATAAATATGACCCCCATGCCTTTATCGTGGTAAACGAAGGCGTGAACGTGGTGGGAAATTATAAAACGCGTCTGTAAGCCTGTAATATGGAAGCACAAATTTGATTTATGCCTTGTAAATGACGGCGGACGTGCTTATGCACGTCCGCCGTATAAAAAACCCCCGGAAAGAAAAGCGCCCTGCCTGACAGACGGCTTTTCTTTCCGGGGGTTTTGTGCTGTTTTTATTTGCTGACAGTTTTCCTGCATGAAGCCTGTTTACTGATGGTTATCCGATTCTGTTTTCGGCTCGCAGGTCAGATGCATTCCCAGCTTCTTGAAGACCGCTTCATCCACGGAGGAAAGCATGACGGAGGAATGGACCTCGCAGCCCTTCAGCTGGCGCAGGGCGCTTAATGCAAGCGCGGCCCGCTTGTCCGTTGCGGCGCTGATGGACAGTGCAATGAGGATTTCGTCCGTATGCAGCCTGGGGTTAATGCTTCCCAGATAAGAGGTTTTCAGTGTCTGGATGGGTTCAATGGCCTGAGGGGATACCAGATGCACTTCGTGGTCAATGCCCTCCACTACCTTCAGGGAATTCAGGAGGCACGCGGAGGCGGCGCCCAGAAGCTCCGTGGTCTTTCCGGTGACCAGCGTGCCGTCGGAAAGCTCAATCGCCACGGCGGGATGGCCGGTTTCCTCCTCCCGCTGCATGGCGGCCTTCACTACGGGACGGTCGTTGATGGTAAGTCCTCCCTGCTTCATGAGCAGCTGCAGCTTATAAAGGATTTCCTTGGAGCTGTTGCCCCGCTTCAGATCGCAGAGACAGTGATAGTAGCGGCGGATGATTTCCTGGTTGGCGGCCTCACAGCAGATTTTATCGTCCAGTATACAGTTGCCTACCATATTGACGCCCATATCCGTGGGTGATTTATAAGGGCTGTCCCCCAGAATCTGTTCGAAAATGGCATTGAGGACAGGGAAGATTTCCACGTCACGGTTATAGTTGACCGTTGTCTGGCCATAAGCTTCCAGGTGGAAGGGGTCAATCATGTTTACATCGTTTAAATCCGCGGTGGCGGCTTCATAGGCCATGTTCACAGGATGCTTCAGAGGCAGGTTCCATATGGGGAAGGTTTCGAATTTGGCGTAGCCTGCCTGGATCCCTCTTTTATGCTCATGATACAGTTGGGAAAGGCAAGTGGCCATCTTGCCGCTTCCCGGGCCTGGCGCCGTGATGACAACCAGCGGTTTGGTGGTTTCCACATATTCGTTGCGGCCGTAGCCTTCATCACTGACAATCAGGTCGATATTATCCGGATAACCTTCAATTACATAATGAAGATAAGAACGGAGCCCCAGATTGGTCAGGCGGCGGCGGTACTGGTCGGCGGAGGGCTGTCCCGCATACTGGGTGATAACAACGGAATTGGCCAGGAAGCCCATTTTACGGAAGGTTTCGATAAGGCGCAGGACCTCAGCGTCGTAGGTAAGGCCGGAATCCCTGCGGATTTTATTTTTTTCAATGGAAGGCGCGCTGATGACCAGTACGATTTCCGCCTGATCCTTCAGCTGCTGGAGCATTTTGAATTTGCTGTCCGGTTCAAAGCCGGGAAGGACGCGGGAAGCATGGTAATCGTCAAAAAGCTTTCCGCCAAACTCCAGATAAAGCTTGTCGCCGAACATGGCGATCCGCTCCTTAATGTGTTCTGACTGCATTTTCAGATATTTGTTATTATCAAATCCGTACTTCATAGTTCCCTCTTTGTATTTTATTTTTTTGGTTTGTGTTCAGTTTTTTACAGCTATTAATTCCCTTTCCGGGCCCGGATACCACGCCGCCTGTTACAAATACATATTTTACTGCCATGACGTTCTCCATTCTGCCGTAGGTGACGGCTTTACAATACAAAGCTTCAGCAAGCTGCAACTGTGATGGGGCTTACAGTTATGGATAAATTAGAAAAGTACGCCGTTAAGCGTACCGGTTCCCCGTCCTTTGTATAGCATGCTGTATAGAGAACATGCATTTTCTGGAACTGGACTGCGCCCTTTGTTTCCAGCTTTTCACAAACCCGCGCAAAAACAATCCAATTTCATTATTATACAACGGGAAACGTAAAAAAATCCAGCGTTTCATGCAAAAAAATTAATAAATCTTTTATAGTTTGCCCCATATTTTCATAGAATTAATATTGATTTATATTTCCTGAAACCCTATAATAGGAAATGATTATCAGAATTTAGCCAGTTTCCCGAGGGAAACTGTTTATAGAAAGGTTTTTACATTATGGATAATAATAATTTGAACAGCTATAACGGCGGCAATGGCTACAATAACGGCCAGGGCGGCGGTCCCGGTAACGGCCAGGGCGGACCGGGGGGCGGCGGGCAGCCTCCGAAGAAGCAGAACCTGATGCTCCTTCTGGTTGCGGCGCTGGTGACGCTGGTATGCATGAGCTTTTTTATGAAGATGCTCAGCGGCGTTTCCAACCAGGAAATCACTTACAATGAATTTCTGGAAAAAGTGGACGCGGGAGAGGTTGAAAGCGTAGAGATTACGGATGAACAGATCAATATAGTCCCCAAATCCGACGCCAAGGAAAACCCGTTCATGCCCGCGGAAGAAATTACCTATTATACCGGACGGGTGGAGGATGCCACGCTGATTTCCCACCTTCTGGAAAAGGACGTGAAAATCAACGGGGAAATCCCCGATAATTCAGGTTTTCTGCTCTCTATTTTACTGACCTATGTGCTCCCCTTTGTAGTAATCATTTTCCTTTTCAATTTCCTGATGAAGAAAATGTCCGGTGGCGGCGGTCCCATGGGCGTGGGCAAGAGCAATGCCAAGGTATATGTACAGAAGGAAACCGGTGTTACCTTCAAGGATGTTGCCGGAGAGGACGAAGCCAAGGAATCCCTTGTGGAGGTGGTGGATTTCCTGCACAATCCGGGAAGATATTCCAAAATCGGTGCCAAGCTGCCCAAGGGCGCGCTGCTTGTGGGACCTCCCGGAACAGGTAAGACGCTGCTGGCCAAAGCGGTGGCAGGAGAGGCGCATGTGCCGTTTTTCTCCCTGACAGGTTCCGACTTTATCGAACTTTACGTAGGTGTGGGCGCATCCCGTGTGCGTGACCTGTTTAAGGAGGCCACCAAGAACGCCCCCTGTATTATTTTTATCGATGAAATTGATGCCATCGGCCGCAGCCGTGATTCCAAGTACGGCGGAGGCAATGAAGAGCGTGAACAGACGCTGAACCAGCTGCTGTCTGAAATGGATGGTTTTGACAGCTCCAGGGGTATCCTGATCCTGGGCGCTACCAACCGCCCGGAGATCCTGGATAAGGCGCTTCTGCGTCCCGGCCGTTTTGACCGCCAGATCATTGTGGATAAGCCGGATCTGAAGGGCCGCGTGGAAATCCTGAAGGTGCACGCCAAGGATGTGCTGATGGATGACACCGTGGATTTTGACGCCATTGCGCTGGCAACCAGCGGGGCCGTAGGCTCCGATCTTGCCAATATGATAAATGAAGCCGCTATCAATGCGGTAAAGCAGGGCAGGGATTATGTCTGCCAGAAGGATCTGTTCGAGGCGGTGGAGCAGGTGCTTGTAGGTAAGGAAAAGAAGGACCGCATCATGAGCAAGGAGGAACGCCGCATCGTTTCCTATCATGAGGTGGGCCACGCGCTTGTGAGCGCGCTGCAGAAAAACTCGGAGCCTGTGCAGAAAATCACCATCGTCCCCAGGACCATGGGCGCGCTTGGATACGTGATGCAGGTGCCTGAGGAGGAGAAGTTCCTCAATACCAAGGCGGAGCTCCACGATATGCTGGTAGGCCTGCTGGCAGGCCGGGCCGCGGAGGAAATCGTATTTGATACGGTAACTACCGGCGCTTCCAACGATATTGAGAAGGCGACCAGCATCGCAAGAGCCATGGTAACCCAGTACGGCATGAGCGAGAAATTCGGCCTGATCGGCCTGCAGACGGTGGAGAGCCAGTACCTGGACGGCCGTGCGGTTATGAACTGTTCCGATGTGACGGCGGCGGAGGTGGATTCCGAGGTAATGCGCATCCTCAAGGAATGCTACGCAAAGGCGCTGGAGCTGCTTGGCGGAAACCGCGCCGTTATGGATAAGATCGCAGAGTACCTTATCGAAAAGGAAACCATTACCGGTAAGGAATTTATGAAGATATACCGCAGGGAAAAGGGAATCCCGGAGCCTGAGGAAACGGAGACCCCGGAGGAGGCCAGGCCGAGGATCAGTGAAAACACCCCTTCCGTTACAACTGCGGACATACAGAAAACACAGGACGCCCCGGCACAGCCGCAGGAAGAGATTGTCCCCAAGCCCTGGGATCTCCATTTCCAGCAGACGCAGAACAGCGCGCCGGCAGGGGAAAATACGGCAGGAACGCAGCAAATGCCCGCAGGGCAGCAGCCCATGGGACAGACGCCTGCATCAGCAGGGGAAGCTAACGCAGCCCCGGCAGGAAACGGATCCGACAGACCGGACGGCAATGACTGGTGGAGCAGCGGCGAAAGCGGCATCCCCGGGCAGGATTTGAATTTCTTCCGCACGGAGGAGAATGGGAACGGAAGTGATTCCCATCAGGAAGGCTCTTCCGAACAGGCGGCCGGACAACCGGAAAACGGCACAGACGCCGGCAGCGCGCCGGATGACGGCGCGGC
>NZ_KE992667.1:0-77597 GCF_000466465.2 Clostridium sp. KLE 1755 | reverse complement strand
CCCCGCCGGCCCGGTAGGCAAGTTTTCCAATACGGTTCTTCCGCCGACAGACAGGAAATAACCTGTAATTAAGCTTCCCTCGCAGGAAACAAAGCGAGGCGGGACATTAAATTCATAAAAAAAGCTACGGATAAGGGATTCTTATGTTAAGATAAAGTAAGAATCCCTTTTCCTGTCGGCAGTCTCCTGATGCCGCCATATATTTTGTCGCTATACACTTTTACACCCGCAGGGAGGAAAAACATATGTTTAACTTCGAAGAAGAACTGAAAAAGCTCCCCCCCAAGCCCGGTGTCTACATTATGCATGACAAGGATGACACGATTATTTATGTGGGAAAGGCCATCAGTCTGCGCAACCGGGTGCGTTCCTATTTCCGGGAGAGCACAAATAAAAGCCCCAAAATAGAAAAAATGGTGACTAAAATCGCCAGATTTGAATATATAGTTACGGATTCCGAGCTGGAAGCGCTGGTGCTGGAAAACAATCTGATTAAGGAGCACAGCCCGCGCTACAACACCATGCTTAAGGATGATAAAACCTATCCTTATATTAAAGTGACAACAGGGGAAGAATATCCAAGAGTCCTTTTTTCCAGACAGATGAAAAAGGATAAATCCAGGTATTTCGGGCCCTTTACTTCCGCCGCGGCGGTGAAGGACACCATAGAGCTGATCAATAAGCTGTACCGTCTGCGGACCTGTAACCGGGTGCTTCCCAGGGATATCGGTCTGGACAGGCCCTGCCTCAACTATCATATCGGACAGTGCAGCGCGCCCTGCCAGGGAATGATTACCAAAGAAGAATACCGGGAGCAGGTGGATAAGGCGCTTGATTTCCTGAACGGCAACTTCAAGCCCATACTTACGGATTTGCAGCAGAAGATGGAGGAAGCGTCGGAAAGCCTGGATTTTGAAGAGGCTATCCGCTACCGGGATCTGTACAACAGTGTGAAGCAGGTAGCCCAGAAGCAGAAAATCACGGACAGCAACGGGGAGGATAAGGACATTATCGCCCTTGCCAAGGATGATAACGATGCGGTGGTCCAGGTGTTTTTTGTCCGGGACGGCAGGCTGATCGGCAGGGAGCATTTTTATATGACGCATATTTCGGACAGCACCTCGGCCCAGATACTCCTGGACTTCGTCAAGCAGTTCTATGCGGGAACGCCTTTTGTGCCCAGGGAGCTGATGCTGCAGGAGGAAATTGAGGATACGGAGATTGTGGAGCAGTGGCTCAGCAACCGCAGGGGAAGCCGCGTCCATATCCGGGTGCCCAAAAAGGGGACCAAGGAAAAGCTGGTGGAGCTTGCCGCTACCAATGCGGCGCTTGTCCTGAGCAAGGACAGGGAGCGCATCAAGCGGGAGGAGGGTAGGACCATCGGCGCCGTGAAGGAAATCTGCGCGCTTCTTTCCCTGCCTGAAATCAGCCGGATGGAGGCCTTCGATATTTCCAACATCAGCGGCTTTGAGAACGTGGGCTCCATGGTGGTTTATGAAAAAGGAAAACCGAAGCGGAGCGATTACAGGAAATTCAAAATCCGCACAGTGTCCGGCCCGGATGATTACGCCTGCATGAAGGAGGTCCTTACCAGGCGGTTCCTCCACGGTATGGAGGAAGCGAAGGAGCTGCAGGAGAAACAGCTGGAAAAGGAATTCGGCAGCTTTACCAAATTCCCGGATCTGCTGCTGATGGACGGCGGCAAGGGCCAGGTGAACGTGGCGAAGCAGGTGTTGGAGGAGCTGCATATTGATATTCCGGTGTGCGGCATGGTGAAGGATGACAACCACCGTACCAGAGGGCTTTACTACCAGAATGAAGAAATTGAGATAGACACCCGCAGCGAGGGCTTTAAGCTGATTACCCGCATCCAGGATGAGGCCCACCGGTTTGCCATAGAATACCACCGCTCCCTGCGGAGTAAGGAACAGGTGCGCTCCGTGCTGGACGATATTCCCGGCGTGGGGCCTGCGAGGCGCAAGGCGCTGATGCGGCATTTCAAGTCCATAGACGACATCCGTTCGGCGGACGCGGCGCAGCTTTCCCAGGTGCCGGAGATACCGGAGCATATCGCGGAAGAAATCTATTCTTTTTTTCATGGTTCTGTGGTAAAATAAGCAAAGATAAACGCGCAGCGATATATGTATAACAGCGGAAAATATAAAAGTGGAGGACAAGGTATGTCACATGTGAATCTAACACAGATCATTGAGAAAATGAAACTGGAAAACCTGACACCGGAAATCGATGTCAAGGGGATCAAAATCACCCAGCCGGACATCAACAGGCCGGCGCTGCAGATGGCGGGGTATTTTGAGCATTACGAGGCCACCCGCCTGCAGATTATCGGCTTTGTGGAATATACCTATATGGAAGCGATGACGGAGGAGAGGAAGAACAAGATTTATAACCAGCTGCTGTCCTATCCCATCCCCTGTATCGTATTTTCCAGGGAGCTTCATCCCGACCCTCTTTTCCTGCAGATAGCAAAGGAAAAAAATGTGCCTATCCTGATGACAAAGAAGGCGACCTCCGCTTTTATGGCGGAAATTATCCGCTGGCTGAATGTGATGCTGGCGCCCTGCATTTCCGTGCACGGCGTGCTGGTGGACGTTTATGGAGAAGGCGTGCTGATTACCGGAGAGAGCGGAATCGGTAAATCCGAGGCGGCGCTTGAGCTGATTAAGAGAGGACACCGTCTCGTATCCGACGACGTGGTGGAAATCCGCAAGGTCAGCGATGATACGCTGATTGGCAATGCGCCTGATATCACAAAGCATTTCATTGAGCTTCGCGGTATTGGAATCATTGATGTAAAGACGCTGTTCGGTGTTTCCAGCGTAAAGGATACCCAGTCCATTGATCTGGTGATCCGTCTGGAGGACTGGAATAAGGATAAGGAATACGACAGACTCGGTCTGGAGGAGGAATATACGGATTATCTGGGCAACAAGGTTGTCTGCCACAATATTCCCATCCGTCCCGGACGTAATCTGGCCATTATCTGTGAATCTGCGGCAGTTAACCACCGCCAGAAGAAGATGGGCTATAACGCGGCGCAGGAGCTGTACACCCGTGTCCAGAATTCCCTGGCCCGCAGAAGAGAAGAAGATGAGGAGGACGATTGATTATGGCAAAGTACTGTTTCGGAGTAGATGTGGGAGGCACCACCGTCAAGCTGGGCTGCTTTGATACGGAGGGAACCCTTCTGGAAAAATGGGAGATTACCACAAGGACGGCCAACGGCGGCGAGGCGATCCTGCCCGACGTTGCTGCCAGCATTCTGGACAAGATGAAAGAGCGTGAGATTTCCAGGGAAGATGTTATCGGCGTGGGCGTAGGCGCTCCCGGTCCCATTGACGGGGAAGGAACCGTTTATAATGCCGTAAACCTGGGCTGGGGAACCTTCAGCATTAAGAACCAGCTGCAGGGACTTCTGAACATTCCCGTAGAGGCAGGCAATGACGCTAACGTGGCCGCTCTGGGAGAGATGTGGAAGGGCGGCGGCCAGGGCCATAAGAACCTGGTGGCTGTTACGCTGGGAACCGGCGTTGGCGGCGGCATCATCGCCGACGGCAGAATTCTTTCCGGGGCCACGGGAGCCGCAGGGGAAATCGGACACATCCATGTGATGGACGGCGAGCAGGAAATGTGCAACTGCGGCAATTACGGCTGCCTGGAGCAGTACACCTCCGCAACCGGTATCGTAAGGCTTGCAAAGCGCAGGCTGGCGGCTGACGATAAGCCCAGCAGCCTGAGAGGGAACGACAGCATTTCCGCCAAGACCGTATTTGATGCGGTAAAGGCAGGGGATGAGCTGGCAATCGAGGTGGCGGAGCAGTTCGGTGAAATCCTGGGTAAGGAGCTTGCCAACATTGCAGGTGTTGTGAATCCGGAAATTTTTGTAATCGGCGGCGGCGTATCCAAAGCAGGCCCGATTCTGCTGGATTATATCCAGAAGAATTACATACCTTATGTCTTCGCAGGAAGCAGGGGCGCGCTGTTTGCGCTGGCGACCCTGGGAAATGACGCCGGTATTTACGGAGCGGCAAAGATGGTGCTGGACTAAAAGCGCCGGATACGGCATAATATATTTTTAAGTTTATGAGGAATGGGAGCACAAGTGAGTAGAGCTTTGATAGAATATCTGGAAAGTGTGGTACCGGCAGAGAACATCCTTTTGGAGGAACCCATGCACAAGCATACCACCTTCCGGGTGGGAGGACCGGCAGAGGTATTTGTAACTGTCGAGAATAGTAAACAACTGGAAAAAATAATCAAATACCTGAATCTTGTGGAGCGGCCTTATTTTATCCTTGGCAACGGAAGCAACCTGCTGGTAGGGGATAAGGGCTACCGGGGAGTCATCATCCGGCTGGGCGGTGATTTCAACCATCTTACGGTGGAAGGGACGCTTCTGACGGCGGGGGCTTCCGTACTGCTGTCCGCAGCCGCCAGGGTGGCCATGGAAAACGGCCTGGCCGGAATGGAATTTGCCTCCGGCATCCCGGGAAGCGTGGGCGGAGGCGTCAAGATGAACGCAGGGGCCTATGACGGCGAAATGCGCAATATCGTGGAATCCGTACAGGTGATGTACAAGGACGGAAGCATACTGGACCTTGACAATGAAACCATGGAGTTCGGTTACCGCAACAGCGTAATCAAAAACAGGCCTTATGTGGTGCTCCAGGTTTCCATGAGGCTCCAGGAGGGTGACAGGGAGGCGATCCTTGCCAGAATGAATGAACTGACGGCAAGACGGAAGGAAAAGCAGCCGCTGGAATACGCCAGCGCGGGCAGTACCTTTAAGAGGCCGGAAGGCCACTTTGCCGGAAAGCTCATTATGGACAGCGGTATGAGGGGCGCCAGAATCGGCGGCGCGCGGGTGTCCGAAAAGCACTGCGGCTTCGTGATTAATGACGGCACGGCAGTAGCGGCGGACATTGCGGAGCTGATCCAGGAGGTCATTGAGACTGTAAAGGAAAAATTCGGAGTCACGCTGGAGCCGGAGGTTATTTTCCTGGGAGATTTTTAGGCGGCTGTCCTTTGTGTGGACAGCGCTTTTAACAGTATGAAACGGGTAAACGGAGGCCCCTGCAGGGGCTTTCGTTCTGCCTGCCGGAATACGGAAGGGAAGCGTAAGATTCCTTTCAAACTACTGATTTATGCAGTATCGCAGGCAGGCCTGCGGTATGCAGGAGGTATAAAAGGTGAGATTCGTAATTGTGACGGGAATGAGCGGCGGGGGCAAGAGCACAGCCATGAGAATGCTTGAGGATTCAGGATTTTTCTGCGTGGACAACCTGCCGGTGCCTTTAATTGAGAAGTTCATGGAACTGCTCATGATGCCCAATAACGAAATATCCAAAGCTGCGCTGGGGCTGGATGTGAGGGCCGACCAGTCCTTTGGCGATGCCATGAAAATACTGAATAAGATGCGCCAGAACGGCTTTGTTTTTGAAATCCTTTTTATGGATGCCAGCGATGCAACCCTGATGAAGCGTTATAAGGAAAGCCGCAGGGTACACCCCCTGGCTACTCCGGAGGACAACCGGATTGAGAGCGGCATCCGCAGGGAAAGGGAAATCCTTACCGCCATGAAAAAACAGGCGGATTATATCATAGATACTTCCAAGCTGCTGACCCGCGAGCTGAAGGAAGAAATAGACAGAATTTTTGTGCAGAACGGGGAATATAATAATCTTATAGTAAGCATTGTTTCCTTTGGCTTCAAGCACGGAATACCGGCGGACGCGGATCTTGTTTTTGACGTGAGATTCCTGCCCAACCCATTTTACATTGACGAGCTGAAATATCTGACAGGCCTTGATAAAGGCGTACAGGATTATGTGATGAGTTTTCCTGAGGCCGGGCAGTTTCTGGACAGGCTGGAGGACATGCTGCATTTTCTGATCCCCAACTATATTAAAGAAGGTAAATATCAGCTGGTGGTTGCCATAGGCTGTACCGGAGGAAAACACCGCAGCGTGACGCTTGCAAATGAACTGTACGGGCGCATGAAGGATAAAGGGAACTATGGACTGACATTAAGCCACCGGGATGTGAAATAAATGGCCGGCGGGACTCATATCCAGGAGGGCGCAATATGTCTTTTTCGGGAGAAGTAAAAGAAGAACTGATGAAACACACGCCTCCGGCCAGGCATTGCCAGCTGGCGGAGCTTGCATCCATACTGCATTTCTGCGGCAGCCATACGGCGGCAGAGGGCAGTAATAATTTACAAAATGAAGAAAAAAAGAGCATTTTTAACGGTGAAAAGCTGCTGATTCAGGCAGAAAATGAGGCGGTTATCAGAAAATGCTTTACATTATTGAAGAAAACATTTAATATAAATACTAGCGTGAATGAAAAAAGAGTCGGAAAGAGCGGAAAAGCAGGCGCCGGGACCGGTGCAAAGCCCAGGGCTTATGAGATTGAGCTTACGGATCCCTCTCAGATAAAGCAGGTTCTCCAGGCCACTAAATTCATGGACGGGGAAGGGCATCTGAGGGATATGAAAGCGCCTGTCAGCGCGATTCTTATCAAGAATTCATGTTGTCAGAGGGCATTCCTGCGAGGGGCGTTTCTGGCGTCGGGTTCTATGAGCGATCCGGGAAAGAGCTACCATCTGGAAATTGTATGTACGAATTTATTCCAGGCGGAGCAGATACAGTCCATTCTTCTTGCATTTGAAGTGGAAGCGAGGATTGTACAGCGGAAGAAGTACCAGGTGGTTTATATGAAAGACGGCACCGGGATCTCAGACTTCCTGAACATTGTGGAAGCGCATGTATCCCTGATGAATTTTGAAAATTTCAGGATTGTAAAAGAAATGCGCAATTCTGTAAATCGGAGAGTGAACTGTGAGACGGCGAATATCGGCAAAACCGTTAGTGCGTCCACAAGACAGGCGGAGGATATCCTTCTCCTGCAGCAAAAATACGGATTTGAGAATCTCCCGGAAAGCCTGAGGGAGATGGCGGAGGTCAGACTGGCCTATCCCGACGCTCCCTTGAGGGAGCTGGGGGAATATCTGGATCCTCCTGTTGGTAAGTCCGGTGTGAATCACAGGCTTCGTAAATTGGGTGAGCTGGCGGACAAGGTCAGATCACAGCAGGGGATAAAGAGTTAACAGAAGTGGAAGGAAAGCAGTAAAAGGAGGAGTAATTATGAAAATGAAGGCAGTCAGAATTCAGTTAAACGGCGGACTGGAAGCGAGACCCGTAGCTATGCTTGTTCAGGTGGCCAGCCAGCATGACAGTACTGTTTATCTGGAATCGGAAGGCAAGAAGGTAAACGCAAAGAGTATCATGGGAATGATGAGCCTTGGACTGGACAGCGGCGAAATGGTAACTGTAATCGCCGATGGCCCTGACGAGGAGGTTGCGGTGGAAGACATTGCAAAATATCTTTGCAGCGGCAAAAGCAACTGAATGAAGAAAAGGCTTTAAAATAATAGCGAAAGGAGCATTTACATGCTCCTTTTTTGAAGTTCTGAGGGGGCCATTAAAAAGAGGAAAACAGGGGACTCGCATTTTGCTCCGCAAAACATGGAGGATTTGAGATGGCTAAGAAAAAAATGCTGTTTATTTATAATCCAAAGGCCGGCAAGGGACAGATTAAAAACAACCTTTGTGATATTATAGATGTTTTTGTAAAGGCAGGGAATGAGGTTACCGTTTATCCCACCCAGTATGCAGGGGATGCGGTAAGGATGGCTGCTGAGAAGTCAAAGAAATACGATTGTGTTGTCTGCAGCGGGGGCGACGGGACGCTGGATGAGGTGGTCACCGGTATTATGAAGAGCAACAAGCTGGTTCCGGTGGGCTATATCCCGGCGGGAAGCACCAATGATTTTGCCAACAGCCTGGGGATTCCCAGGAATATGAAGGCCGCCGCGGAAACAGTGGTCGGCGGCAGGCCCTTTGCCTGCGATATCGGCGCCTTTAATGACGACACGTTTGTGTATATTGCGGCTTTCGGGCTTTTTACCGATGTTTCCTATGAGACGAAGCAGGAATATAAGAACGTCCTGGGACATATGGCATATATTCTGGAAGGGATGAAGCGCCTGCCTTCCATCAAATCCTATCAGATGAAGGTGACGGCGGAGAACCTGGAGATCGAAGGCGACTTCATTTTCGGTATGATTACCAATTCCATGTCCGTGGGAGGCTTCAAGCGGATTACCGGAAAATATGTGGAACTGGATGACGGGGAATTCGAAGTGACCCTGATTAAGCGCCCCACCAACGCCATTGAGTTGAACCAGATCCTTACTGATCTTGTAAACAGGAATATAGATACGGATCAGATGTACTGCTTTAAGACAGCTTCCCTTCATATTGAATCCGAAGAAGAGGTTGCCTGGACCCTGGACGGGGAATTCGGAGGGCGCCACAGGGTAGTGGATATGGAAAACCGGAAGCAGGCTCTGGAAATCAGGGTTCCCTGGCCTGAAAATGTGTTGATTTAAGGCAGCGTCTTCCGGCCCGCTGTGTTTTGGGCAGTAACTGTGGAGGGACTGAACAGTTATATTCAGGCAAGTTATGTGAAAAGTTTAACTTTCCTTATTTCCTTTTTGAAGAAGATGGGTTATAATAACACCAGTAAAGGGAATTTATTTTACAATTTAACGGAGGTAAATAAAATGTTAGTATCAGCTAAAGAAATGCTCGACAAAGCAAAAGCAGGCCACTATGCAGTCGGCCAGTTCAACATTAATAACCTGGAATGGACAAAAGCCGTTCTGCAGACAGCACAGGAACTGAATTCTCCTGTAATCCTCGGTGTATCCGAAGGCGCTGGCAAATACATGTGCGGATACAAGACTGTAGTTGGTATGGTTAACGGAATGCTGGAAGAGATGAACATCACTGTTCCCGTAGCTCTTCACCTTGACCATGGCAGCTATGACGCTTGCTACAAGTGCATCGAAGCTGGCTTTTCTTCCATCATGTTCGACGGATCCCATTATTCTATTGAAGAGAACGTTGCCAAGACTAAAGAACTGGTTGCAGCAGCTCATGAAAAAGGACTTTCCATCGAAGCTGAAGTTGGTTCCATCGGCGGTGAAGAAGACGGCGTTATCGGAATGGGCGAATGTGCAGATCCTCAGGAATGCAAGATGATCGCTGATCTGGGAATTGATTTCCTGGCAGCAGGCATCGGCAACATCCATGGAAAATATCCTGCAAACTGGAAGGGACTTTCCTTCGAAACTCTGGATGCTATCCAGCAGCTGACAGGGGACATGCCTCTCGTTCTTCACGGCGGCACAGGTATCCCGGAAGACATGATCAAGAAAGCTATCTCCCTCGGCGTTTCCAAGATCAATGTTAACACAGAGTGCCAGCTTTCCTTCGCAGCAGCTACCAGAAAGTACATCGAAGAAGGCAAGGATCAGGAAGGCAAGGGCTTCGACCCTCGTAAGCTTCTTGCTCCCGGAGCACAGGCTATCAAAGATACCGTGAAAGAGAAAATGGAAATGTTCGGTTCCGTTGGAAAAGCCTGAATATAGGTTTTATTTCTTACGGGGACAGGCCGGATGAATGCGCTTGCGTATTTATCGGACTTTCACAGGTTTATAATTACAGATAAAATCAGAGCGTCGGCAGTATGCCGGCGCTCTTTTTAAATAGATGGGCCGGGACAGCGGGGGCGGCGGGTGATTTTCTGCCTGCTGCGGGAACTGTGCGGAACAGCCATGCAGATAAAAATTAAAAATGGAAGACGGTGTACCTGCAGCTTTATGCTGATGCATATAATAAAAAAATTTTCATCCTGACAGTCAATAATATTCGGATTGACAGTTACGGACCTGCACGGTTATAGTATAAAAAAGAGCTGGTTTTACCAGGATTACCAGGAAGGTGAAAAGGTTTTGCCAGGGAGCCGGGCTGGCAGAAGGAACCGGCGGAATTGAGGTTTTGTAAAAGGGTGTTATCAAATTATGGAAATACCGCAGAAAGGATGCAGAAGGATGATAAAGAAAATAACCTATGGAGCCCCCTTCGATACGGAGGCGGTTACCGGAGCCTATGAAAGCTGGCAGGGAGAGCTGCCTTATTTTTCCCAGGAAGAGGGAAGAAAATTTTCCTACAGGATGGCGGAGGAGGATATTGTATTCGGCCTTGGGGAAAATGTGCGCGGAATCAATAAGCGCGGCTGGATTTATGAAAGCAAATGCAGCGATGATCCGAACCACAGGGAGGACAAGCGCTCTCTTTACGGCGCCCATAATTTCCTTATAGTGGATGGAAAGGAATGCTTTGGCGTGTTTTTTGATTATCCGGGTAAGCTTACCTTTGATATCGGTTATACCGACCGGAACGTGATGCTCATAGAAGCACAGACAGGGGATATTGATGTTTATGTGATCGAGGGGGAGGGGCCGGAGGACATCGCGAAGCAGTTCCGCGGGCTTGTGGGACGCAGCTACATTCCGCCCAAGTGGGCTTTCGGCTATGGACAGAGCAGATGGAGCTACATGAATGAGGATGAAATCCGGGAGGTAGTGAAGAAGCACAGGGAGGCCGGTATACCCCTGGACAGCATTTATCTGGATATTGATTATATGGTTAGGTATAAGGATTTTACCGTAAATGAGGAAACCTTCCCGGATCTTGCGGGCTTTGCGGAAGAGATGAAGGAGCAGGGAATCCATCTGGTGCCGATAATCGATGCGGGTGTGAAAATAGAAGAGGGCTATGATGTTTACGAGGAAGGCATGGCGGGCGGATATTTCTGCAAGGAAGAGGACGGCAGTGAATTTGTGGCCGGCGTATGGCCCGGGCGTGTGCATTTTCCGGATATGCTCAATGCGGATGCGAGAAAATGGTTCGGCGGAAAATATAAGGTGCTTCTTGATCAGGGGATTGAGGGCTTTTGGAATGATATGAATGAACCGGCTATTTTTTATTCCGAAAAGCATCTGCAGGAGGTTTTTGAGCAGCTGGAGGAATTCAGGGGGATCAATCTGGATAATGAAGCCTCCGCGTCCCTGAACAGGCTGGTTGGCGGACTGAGCAATAATGAAGAGGATTATAAGCTTTTTTACCATGAGCATAAGGATGGCAGGGTAAGGCATGATAAGGTACATAATCTGTTCGGATACAATATGACCCGTGCTGCGGGAGAGGCGTTTGAGGAGCTGGAGCCGGATAAGAGGATTCTTATGTTTTCACGTTCCTCCTATATCGGGATGCATCGTTACGGCGGCATCTGGACGGGGGATAATCTTTCCTGGTGGTCCCATATCCTGCTGAATCTGCATATGATGCCTTCCCTGAATATGTGCGGTTTCCTGTACACAGGGGCTGATCTCGGAGGCTTCGGCGCGGATACGACGGAGGAACTGCTCATGCGCTGGCTGGAGCTGGGAATTTTCACGCCGCTGATGCGCAACCATTCTGCCTGGGGGACAAGACGGCAGGAGGTTTACCGTTTTACCCAGACAGGGAGCTTCCGGAAAATAATTGCGCTGCGCTACTGTCTGCTTCCCTACCTGTACAGTGAATATATGAAGGCGGCGCTGAGAGATGAAATGATGTTCCGCCCGCTGTCCTTTGTGTACGCCGGAGATCGCTTTGCCCGCCGTGTGGAGGATCAGCTGATGGTGGGCGAAAGCATTATGATTGCTCCTGTATATGAGCAGAACGCAAAGGGGCGTTATGTATATCTGCCGGAGAGAATGAAGCTGGTACGTTTCCGGGGGCCTGAGGACAGGAAGGAAGAGGTGCTTGAAAAGGGCCACCATTATGTGGATATCGCTCTGGATGAGGTGGTTTTCTTTATCCGGCCGGACCATCTGGTTCCTATGTCAAAGGGTGGAAGCTGTGTGGAAAAGGTGGATTTTGATCATCTTGGACTTCTGGGCTTTGTGGAAAAGGAAGGCTCCTATGAGCTGTATGATGACGACGGATACAGCAGGGATTATGAATCGCCTTCGCACTATACGCAGATTACTGTGGACGCAGAGGGAAGGATAAGCAGCGGCGGAGAGGGAAGCCGGAAAGAATTTTATTTGATTTGACTTCAAAAAAACGCAAAAAAAACTCCCCTGGACAGGGAGGATGCCAGGTAACTGTTTACCTGGCATTTATTATGAAAAAGCTATTTATAAAAAGTTTTGTTGTACGCTAAAGGAGGGAAGATGAAGTTGTATGTTTTTCTCGCTTCATCTTATGTTTATAGTATAGTAAAGAGAAGTGTCTAAACAGTGATTGACAGATTAACTTTCTTTGAAATAAATATGAACAAAATATGAACGCTGTTTTTGGCAAAAACTGACAGAAAAAACATGTTTTATACGTCTGTAATAGCAGACGGCGGAGGTGAAAATGAAGCTGGACCGACTTCTGGGAATCACAATTTATCTTTTGAATCATGAGAAAACCAGCGCCAGTACCCTGGCAAAGCGCTTTGAGGTTTCAGTACGTACGATTCAAAGAGATATTGAAGCCCTGTGTATGGCGGGAATCCCTGTTGCGGCGAGTATGGGCGCTGACGGCGGCTATGAAATACTGGATACCTTCTGCATGGAACGCCAGACCGCAGAGCAGACGGATTATCAGCATATTGTGGCGGCGCTGCAGGGCCTGCTCTCCGCATATGAGGAAGAGACGGCCGAAGATACGCTTGAAAAAATGAAGGCGCTGGCGGGAACATCCGCTCCGGAGGTAATCCTTGACTTCAGCGTGGCCAGGGAGGAAAACGGCATCAGCGGAAAGCTGGCGATTATCAGGGAATGCATGGATCAGGGGAAAAAGCTGTCCTTTCTTTATACGAATGCCGAAGACAGGGAAAAGCAGTTTGAGGTGGAGCCTGCCGCCTGTATTTTTCAATGGTACGCCTGGTATCTGGCGGCATATTATCCGGAAAAGGAAAGCTACTGTCTGTTTAAGCTGGTGAGGATGCGCACACTTTGCTGTATGGAGGAGAGGATGCAGCGCAAGCATGATGCAGGGGAGGCTGCGGAAATACTGCGCAGCAGGCCGGATACAAGAAAACAGCTGGACATCAGGCTGGAGGGCAGGAAGAAGGTAAAGGTAAAATGTATGGAATACCTGAAGGGGGAAATTGAGGAGGAGAAGGAAAACGGGGATTTCATAATGCGGCTCAGGGTGCCGGAAAATGAGCATTTCTGGTATGGGACAATTCTGGGGCTGGGAAACCAGATAAAGGTTCTGGAGCCGGAAAGCCTGAAGGAACGGATTTGCCGGGACTGCAGGGAGGTGCTTGCGTGTTATGCAGAAAAGCGGCATGCGTTATATAAAAACCGAATATAAACATTTTCCGGAGTGTGAGCGGATTAGCGGGGATTATCATTATTATGAGATTATGTCTGATATGGATTCATTAAGGTCCGGAGAGGAATAGTTATAACAGTTCGGATCCGTCTGCCACGAATATTTCTTCTGCTAAAATTCCTGGCAGGGCAACTATGACATACAGCTGTCATACTTTGGCTGGTATAATGTAAGAAATGCAGGAGAGGAAGGGCAGGTATGGCAGCTGGCAGCAATTGTATATCAAAAGAGGAGGCCAGGCGTTTCCTGGTGAAGTACCATGGACTGGACGGCGGCCAGGGGCTGTCGGGAAAGGATGGGATCATGCGGTTTATGAACCGCGTGGGATGTATTCAGTACGATCCGCTGAATGTGGCGGGGCGGAATGCGGACTTAGTATTGCAGTCAAGAATTGTGGGCTATCGGCCCAGGCTGTTGGAGGAGCTTTTGTATACGGATCGGAGCCTGGTGGATGGCTATGACAAGATGATGTGCATTTACAGGACGGAGGATTTCGGAAGGATGGCGCGGGTCAGGAAAGCGGCGGCGGGTGGCGCGGCGGCTGTGATGCGGCGCCGGGGACAGACGGAGGCGCTGGAGCTTCTGGATGTGATACGGGAGGATATCCGCAGGAACGGGCCTGCCCAGGCGAAGGATTTTTCCATAGGCTGTAACCTGGAGGGAAGATGGGGGCCGAAAAAGCTGTCCAGCGCGGCGCTGGATTATCTTTACTGTACAGGTGAGCTGTCGGTTGCGGGAAAAACAGGCGCTCAGAAAATTTTTGATTTCACTGAAAATTTGCTGCCGGGGATAAGGACAGAGGAATTCCAGGGAGAGGATGGAGAGGCAGCTTTTTTCCGATGGTATGTGAAGCGCAGGATTGGCAGTGTGGGAATGCTGTGGAATAAAAACGGAGGCGCCTGGCTGGGGCACTTTGTATCGGACAGGGAGCGGCGCGGGGCGTGTATCCGACAGCTTTTGGATCGGGGAGAGCTGCGGGAATTCCGGGTGGAGGGGATTGAAGAGCCTTTTTATATGCGCACAGAGGATGCGGATGTTCTGAACAGGCCGTTTCAGGAGGGCAGGACGGTATTTATGGCGCCGCTGGATAATCTTTTGTGGGACAGGGAAATGCTGCGGGCGCTGTTTGATTTTACCTACAGCTGGGAGGTATATTTGCCCGCAGATAAAAGAAAGTTCGGTTACTATGTACTGCCTGTGTTGTATGGAAGCCGGTTTGCGGGAAGGTTTGAGCCGGAGCAGTACCGGCAGGGGGATTCTGTGCTGCGGATTAAAAACTGGTGGTGGGAGGAAGGCTGCGGGGGTGACATGGATATGCGGGAGTCTCTGGCGGATGCATGGAAACGGTTCGGGGCGTATCTGGGGGCTGAGAGAACGGAAGGAACAGCGCAGGTGATTAAGTAAAAGGTTAAGCAGAACATCAGGTAAAACAGTATATCAAACATCAAGTGAAAGGTTAAGCAAAACACTGGGAAAAACGGTGGGAAAGGGAAGGGCAATATGAAAGATGTGTATGTAGAATGTCCGGTATTGGGAAACGAGGCTTTTTTGCTGCAAAGAACGGTGATGGCGGATGTTCAGGAGCTTCTGGAGGTTTATTCTGATGAGAAGGCGGTGCCTTTTTTCAACAGTGATAACTGTAACGGGGACAATTTTTTTTACAGGACGCTGGAGCAGATGCAGGCAGAGATAAACTTCTGGGAAGCTTCTTATCGGAGCAGGGCATTTGTCAGATGGAGTATTTTTGACCGGAGCAGCGGCAGGGCGGTGGGAACGATTGAAATGTTCTGCAGGATGGCGGATGATTTTTTTAATAAGACGGGGCTGCTGCGGCTGGATTTAAAAAGTGAGTATGAGAAGGAAGATGTGATATGCAGTATTTTGGAGCCGCTGCTGGAGCAGGTGCCGGAGCTGTTCGGGTGTGAATCTGTTTCCACCAAGGCGGTGAAGGAAGCGGCGGAGAGGCGGAAGGCTCTGGAACGTCTGGGATTTAAGGAGACGGCGGAAAAGCTGAAAGGCCATGATGGGACGGCCTATGGTGATTATTATATGCTGCGGTGTGAGTGAGGAAATGTCCATAATTCAGCCGGAGCCGGAAGCGGCAGCAGGTTCAGGATTGTCTGAACTGCTGCGTAAATACGCTTTCCGGCTCCGGCTGAAATTTTGGGGAAAAGCCTGTGTAACCATCCGGCTGCCCGGACGGCTACAGCTTACATTTTTTCCGGTTCCGGATAATCCACGCCGAAGGTTTCCACGGTCATGGTTTTGATGCGCTGATCCTCAAGCGGGCGATCGGAATAATCCGTGCGGGTTTCAGCGATGCTGTTTACCACGTCCATTCCTTCGATGACCTTTCCGAAGGCTGCATAGGAGCCATCCAGATGGGGTGAATTTTTATGCATGATGAAGAACTGGCTGCCTGCGGAGTTGGGAGCCATGGAACGGGCCATGGAAAGAACGCCTTCTGTGTGCTTCAGGTCATTTTTTACACCGTTCTGGGAGAATTCTCCTTTGATGGAGTAGCCGGGGCCGCCGGTTCCGTTACCAACCGGGTCGCCGCCCTGGATCATAAAGCCCTTGATGACTCTGTGGAAAATCAGCCCGTCATAGAAATTCTTATTGATCAGACTGATAAAGTTATTTACGGAAATAGGGGCGATTTCAGGATAAAGCTCTGCCTTTATAACATTTCCGTTTTCCATGGTGATTGTTACAACGGGATTCTGTGCCATAAATAAAACTTCCTTTCTGGTATTTATTTGGTTACAATATAACTGTTCAATGTCCTCACAGTTACGTTGCAATAAGCCTATGCGGCAAGGCGCATGGCCGACAGGTCTATTGTAGCCGAAATGCGGGAATTCGTAAAGGGAGTTAACCGGTTTATGTTGGAAAAAGTGATTGTGTCGCTGGAAAAAGAGGCGGCGGAAGATAAAATAAAGGAACTTAGGGAGAAGCTTGCACTGTATCAGACGGAGCTGCTGGTGGATACAGGGTGGTGTAGGGGGAAAAAACGGGCAGATAAGGCGGAAAATGCAGATAAGGCAGATAAAGCGGATAAAACAGACAAAGCGGATAAGGCAGATAAAGCGAATAAGGCAGACAGGACGGATAAAACGGTTGGGGCGGGCCGGATTGCTGAGGGAAAAGCTTCCGGGAAAGACGCCGCCGTCTACATTACGGACAGGCCTGATGCGGTCAGGGCGGCAGCGGGAGAAGATGCCTGCATTTTGTTGTATCTGACAGAAGAAAACAGGGGCAAAATATGGGGGGATATTCCTTATGCGGTGGAAGGCCTGGAAGGACTGGACGGAGATTTCCTGGAAAAGGTCTATCAGCGGCATGTGAAGGAGCCCTGGGAGATTCTGCAGACGGACCGGCTTATTGTCCGGGAAATGACAGAGGAGGATCTGGATGCGCTGTACCGGATCTATGACCAGCCGGGAATTGAGGATGTTATGGATGGGCTGTCGGAGGATAGGGAGGAGGAGCGGGCATATGTCAGGGCTTATATAGAACGGGCCTATCCTTTTTACGGATTTGGGCTTTGGATGCTTGCGGAGAGGGAATCGGGCAGATGTGTGGGAAGAGCGGGGTTTTTTATGAGGGAAGGGTTCGATGAACCGGAACTTGGCTTCATTATTGCCCGGGAAGCACAGAGGAAGGGGTACTGTATGGAGGCCTGTGGCGCAATACTGGAGTATGGATTCCGGGAGCTGGGATTTGAGCGGGTGCAGGCGCTGGCGGCAGAGAGGAATGGCGCTTCTCTGGCTGTATGCCGGAAATTGGGCGGGCAGAGGAGTGGAAGCATCGTATGGGAGGGCAGAAGTTATGTACGGTTCGTATGGAGCAGGTAGCCGGGAGCGGCTGTTGAACGGCAGCATGGCTATTGACGTATATGACGTGGAAAAGCTATAATTCAGTTAAATGTGCAGATACCGGACAGTGGTAAACAGCTGATGAATTCAGAGTAAAGGCAGGGGCGGGAGTATGAGGAAAGCAGCGGCAGCGGTTCTTGTTATTGTGTTATTGGCGGCGGCAGGTTTCTTTGGACTGTGGACAGCGGGAAAAAAAGAGGCTGATGCGGACACGGAACCGGAAAAAACAGTGATTTATTTTTTCCATAATAATCCCTGTGAATCCTGCCACGAGGGTGAAAAATTCAGGGAGCTGGTCAGGGATACGCTTGCGGAAAAGCAAGACAACAATCCCTACTGGATAGATGAATATTATATTTACCGGCCGGAAAATAAGGAAAAAATGAACCGGCTCATGGAAGAGAGGGGAATTTCTCAGGAGAATATTTCCTATCCGCTGGCAATTATAGGAGAACGCTGCCTGATTGGCTATACCCAGATAAGAGAGGAATTATACGACAGCCTTAAGTTGGCTGCTGAAAAAGGAAGCAGCGGAGGGGCAGAGTCGGGGAAAACAGCCGGATACGGGGCGCAAGGGGAAGGGGAAGCAGCCGTAGACGGAGCGGTAAAGGCCGGGGAAGAAGATGCTGTCAACGGGGGAACCGCCGGAATGAATGGAAGCGGCGAAAGCAGTTTCCGCTGGAAAACCCAGGATTCCATACATATTCTGCTGTTTACCACGGAAAGCTGCAACAGCTGTGAGAAGGCAAAGGAATATCTGGCAGGACTGCCGACGGAAGCTGTAGCGGACGGGAGGAGCTATCCCGTTGAGCTTGGTGAAATTTCCGTGATGGAGGAGGACAATGCGGACTACCTGATGGAGTTGTATGACTCCTTCCAGGTGCCGTCGGCAGATCAGAAGGTGCCTGTGGTATTTATCGGAACTCACTATCTTGCTGGAGAAAAACAGATCCGCAGCGGGAGGCTGGAAGAGTATATCAATGCACTGGAAGGCCTTGGGGCGCTGTATCTGCCTTCGGACGGCAGGCCGGCGGATGGGGGACGGGTGCCTGGCAGCGCGGCGGGAAAAGGCTTCGAAGGAGCGGTTTCTGTCGGGAGCATCCTTCTTACGGGGCTGCTGAATGGCCTGAATCCCTGTGCGCTTTCCATGACGCTTCTGTTCCTTTCATTGCTTGCGGCGGCCGGCGGCCGTTTCCTGCGGTACGGTTTCTGTTTCCTGGCTGGAAAATTTGCGGCTTATCTGGGACTGGGACTGGCAGTTTCCGCAGCCGCATCGGCTATACCCATGGAGGCCTTCGGGCTGGCCCGGAATATATTGAATGTAATACTGGTATGCTTTTGCCTGGCAGCGGCACTGGGAAACATCTGGGATTTTGTCCAGATAAAAAGAGGAAATTATGGGAAGGTCAGAATGCAGCTTCCCGCAGGGCTGCGCAGATGGAATGAAAAGCTTCTGCAGTCCGCAGTCCGTCCGGGGCTGGGAGGGTTGCTTTTCCTGGCCGTATTCGGCGGGAGCGTGCTGGTTTCCCTGGGTGAATTTTTCTGTACAGGGCAGATTTATCTGGCTTCCATACTGCGCTGGGTGCAGACGGATGCGCAGAAGGGCATTCCGGTCTTCGTTTTTTGCCTGTATGTGGGAGCTATGTGTATTCCTGCGCTGCTCATCATTCTTCTGGTGGCAGGAGGGAAGAGCATCCTGGCGCTGTCGGAAGGAAGCCTGCGGCGGATGCCGGCGGTAAAGCTGTGCTATGCGGCGCTGTTTATTGTGTTTGCTGTATTTTCTCTGTATATGCTGATTTAGGGGGAGAACCATGTTTGGAAAAAAGAAAAAGCAGGAGAATGAAATCTGCGTCCGGTTGGGAGAACATGAAGTTTACAGGGGAACGCTGACCGATCTGCCGCTGAAGGAAGAGATTATCCTGGAAAAGAGCGAGGAATTTTTCAATGATCCCAATCCCTGCTTTATCCACAGGAGCGCTGTCAGGGTAAGGCTGCTGGCAGAGCTGGAGGAGGCCGCGGGGCGCGGAGAATGGGAGCTGTGGGAAAAATATATGGGAGTGGCAGTTGACAGTGTGGACTTCGGGTAAGGCCAGGGAAAGATTGACTGCCAGGACATGCGCGGGGTGACACAATTATCAGGGACTGCCGTTTACCGGCAGTCCTTCTTTATACAGGAAGGTTCTGCAAAATCAGAAAACAGCCGCAAAAAGGCATTCCCGGCAAGGGACAGCGGCGTATCGGTGCGGGATATGACGCAAATTTCCCGTTCGGGAACTATTTCCGTCAGCCGGATTTGAAAGACGCTTCCTTCCTCCAGCGCACTGCGGGCGAAGGCGCGGGGGACAAAGCCCACACCCAGATTATTGGCGGCCATAGGGGTGATCAGGTCGGTGGTGGCCAGCTCGATGTCTGGGCTTACGGCCAGATGGAACTGAAGAAGAAAATCATCCAGGAACTGCCTGGTGACGGTGCCCGGCTCCATGCAGATAAAAGGGTAGCCGCAAAGCTCCCCCGGCGTGACGCTTCGGCCGGCCAAATCGGAAAAGTCATTTCCGGCGATGAAAATATCCTGAAAGCCTGCCAGCCTGGTAACGGAGAATTTATCCTGTGGCAGGAAAGCCCCCTTATAACCAGGACGCATGACCAAAATAGCGAAGTCAATATGGCCGGAACGCAGGGCTGCCAGGGCAGTGGGGGTGCTGCTGTTGCTCACCTTGATCTTCACCCCGGGATGCAGGGTTTTAAATTCCTTGAGGAAGGGCAGCAGGAAAAAGTGCAGGGTGGTTTCGCTGGCGCCGATTCTCACCTGGCCCTCCAGCAGTTTCTTTTTTGCCTTCAGCGCGCTTTCCGCTTCAAAAATGTGCTCGCAGGCGGCCCTGACGTGCTCATAGAGCATGGCGGCCTCGGGGGTCAGGGAAACACCCTTGCGGGAGCGCTGGAACAGCACGCAGTCCAGCTCCTGTTCCAGCATCTGTATGGCGTGGGTGACTGTGGGCTGGGTCACGTAAAGCGCCTTTGCGGCCTCCGTAAAGCTTCCCAGCCTGGCAACATAATAAAAAGTTTTGTAAGAATCAAAGCTCACGCTCATTCGGTATTCCTCTCATAGGCAGATATATTTCTGCTTTTTCCAACGCTGCCCTCGTCAGCATTTATCCCGGTTTATATCATGAAAAGATACAATTATAGATAAAATCTATGTAATACATAGAAATGATTGATTTTATTTATCTTTTTAGAAGTAGTATAATACAGGACGGTTTGAAAGGCAAATGTTATGCGGAGGTTTTGTCCGCCGGTGTTACAATATGGATGCAGTTACAGGGTGGTTGTAATTACAGAGTGGCTGCAGGCCGCATAGTAACCCGCCGGCGGCCAGGAAGCCGAAACAGAACAGAAATGGCCGGCATGACGGCAGAATGAGAGAGGTAAGAGTGATGAATAAGGACCTGACGGTAGGAGACCCGCAGAGCGTACTGTGGAAATTTTCGATTCCTATGTTTGTAAGCGTGATTTTCCAGCAGATGTATAATATTGCGGACAGCGTGATTGCGGGGAAATTTGCAGGAGAGGACGCGCTGGCTGCGGTAGGGGCTTCTTATCCCATTACCATGATTTTTATGGCGATTGCCGTGGGAAGCAATATTGGCTGCTCCGTAGTGATTTCTCAGTATTTCGGCGCGAAGTGGTATGACAGAATGAAAACGGCGGTGTCCACCACGCTGATCGCTTCCCTGGCTCTTTCCCTTGTGCTTACTGTCGCAGGGCTTCTGGGCAGCAGAGGCCTGATGGTGATGATCAACACACCGGATAATATTTTTGCGGACGGGGATCTGTATCTGCGGATTTACATCGGCGGATTTGTATTCCTTTTCCTATATAATGTGGCAACAGGAATTTTTACCTCCCTGGGGGATTCCAAAACGCCGCTGTATTTTCTGATTGGTTCCTCCATCGGAAATATTTTACTGGATACGCTATTTGTGGCGGTTTTCCACTGGGGCGTGGCCGGTGTGGCCTGGGCTACCTTCCTTGCTCAGGGCGTCGCCTGCGTGCTTGCGCTCGTTACCCTGAAAAGAAGGCTGGCCTCTGTTGAAACGACTGGTAAGGCAGCGCTGTTTTCCTGGAATATGCTTGGGAAAATCAGCAGGATCGCAGTGCCCAGTATTTTGCAGCAGTCCTTTATCTCTATCGGAAATATTTTCATCCAGGGCCTGATAAATTCCTTTGGTTCTTCTGTTATCGCCGGTTACTCTGCAGCGATTAAGCTGAATACCTTCGCCATCACCAGCCTGACCACGCTGGGGAACGGAACGAGCAGCTTTACGGCACAGAATCTGGGCGCGGGAAAGCAGGGGAGAGTGAAAGCGGGCTTTGGCGCAGCTGTGAAGCTGGCGTTGATTATTACGGTGCCCTTTTTTGTGGCTTTTTTCTTCGGCAGCCACGTCATGCTGTCCCTGTTTATGAATGAAAGCAGCACGGTAGCAATGGAAACGGGCATGGAATTTTTAAAAATTGTATCGCCCTTCTATTTCGTGATTTCCCTGAAGCTGATGGCGGATGGTGTACTGCGCGGCGCCGGTGCAATGAAGTCTTTTATGATAGCTACATTTTCGGATCTGCTGCTTCGCGTTATCCTGGCATTTATTCTGGCAGGCCCCTTCGGGACGCTTGGAATCTGGCTGTCCTGGCCGATTGGCTGGATGGTTGCCATGGTGCTTTCCCTTTCCTTCTATAAAAAAGGTGTCTGGAAGAGCAGTGCGCTTACGGACAGCGCAGAGAATATGGAGGAGGCTCCGGAGCTGGAGACAGAAGGAGCGCTTATGTTCATGGAAGAGGAAAACGCCTGAAATATTGTAACCGGATGTGAAGAAATGTTCCTTTCCATTTTTCCCCGAATGTGGTACAAAGAAGATAGGCTGCCGCACATAAAAAGAATTAACCGGGCAGCGGGGAAAGGGGAAACAAGGGAATGAAGGATTATCTGCTTTGGGAAGATAAGCCTGCGGAAAAATTCTGTGACGCCCATTATCTGGGCAATGGCAGGCTTGGCATGTCAGTGATGGGAGGCGCGCCGCTGGAAGAGGTCTACATCAACGACGACACTCTCTGGTCGGGCAGCGAGGAATTCTATCTGAATCCTCAGCATTATGACAAATTTGAAGAGGCAAGAAGGCTTTCCCTGGAAGGAAAGGTGAAGGAAGCCAACAATATCATTAATAATGATATGGAAGGGCGCTGGTTTGAAGCGTATCTGCCTTTGGCAAGCCTGCATTTAACTGTGGGGCAGGCAAATAACAGACGGAATATGCCGCTGAAGATGGTGATAGAGCCGCAAAAGGATGATATCAGCGATTACAGAAGGCAGCTGCAGCTTGGAACTGCAGTGGAGACTGTTTCCTGGGTGAGGGATAACATCCGTTATACCAGGGAATATTTTGTCAGCTTTCCTGATAATAAAGCGTTTATTTACTGTACCGCAGAAAGGGAAGAAGGCGGAGCGGAGGGAGAAAAACTGCTGGATTTCGCTTTTGGCCTGGACTCCTCGCTGCATTATGTTAACGGGACACAGGACGGGGAGGCTTATCTGACAGGGATTGCCCCTGATCATGCGGAACCCAATTATACGGCGGTTACGCCCCGCTTCATCTACAAGGCGCCGGAGGAATCGGATGCCATACGTTTTGCCTGCTGCGCCAGAGTGGTATCCTGTGACGGGAAGGTTTTTTCCGATGGGGCCAGGGTATATGTGAACCATGCAGGCTATGCGCTGATTGCCGTACAGGCAAAAACGAATTATGCAGGTTTCCGTAAAGAGCGTGACAGGGATGCAGGAAAGCTTCTGGAACAGATCCGGCAAGATCTGGACAGCCTTGAGGCAGCGTACGGGAGCACAGTCGGGGCTGCCGCAAAGTCTATAAGCTATGCTTCCATAAAAAACAGGCATATTTTGGATTACCAGTCTCTTTATAACCGGCTGGATCTGGATTTGGGACGGGAGCTTAGCGGGAACCTGCCCACAACACAGCGGCTGGCCTACTGCGCCGAGGGTGTGGACGATCCGTCCCTGGCCGCCTTGCTGCTGCAGTATTCCAGATATCTGACCATTGCCGGTTCCCGGCCGGGCACACAGGCGCTGAACCTGCAAGGCATCTGGAATGATACGCCCGCGCCTCCCTGGTCCAGCAATTATACCAATAACATTAATGTGGAAATGAATTACTGGCCCTGTGAGGCGCTGGGGCTTCCCGAATGCCATCTGCCCATGATGGATCTGCTGACGGAGCTTTCCGAAAGCGGGAAACAGACAGCCGAAGGCTATTATCATAGCAGGGGCTGGGTAACCCACCATAATGCGGATCTGTGGCGTTCTACGGAGCCAAGCTGTGAGGATGCTTCCTGGAGCTGGTGGCCCTTCGGAGGCGCATGGATGTGCCAGCATATCTGGACGCATTATGAATTTACCCGGGATGAGGCATTCCTGCAGAAAATGTATCCGGTGCTCAGGGAGGCCGCGGTATTTATGCTGGATTTCCTTGTGGAAAATAAGGAAGGCTATCTGGTGACGGCGCCTTCCCTTTCCCCGGAAAACAAATTCATCACGGATGGGGAGGATACGGTAATTGAGCTTATCGACGAGGTATCCAGAGAAAGCAGATGTTCGCCCAATCACCCCAGGATCAGCGCGGTGACAATCGGATCCACGATGGATATGAGTATTTTGCGTGAGCTGTTTTCCAATGTGGCGCAGGCTGCCGATATTCTCAAGCTGGAGGACGATCCTGTCCCTGCACAGGCTCAGGAAGCCATGAAAAAATTCCCACCTCTTCGTACCGGACGCTTCGGACAGCTGCTGGAATGGTATGAGGATTACGAGGAGTGTACGCCGGGAATGTCCCACACCTCCCATATGTACCCGGTCTATCCGGGAGAACTGATTACGGAAACCAGAACACCGGAGTTATTTGAAGCGGCCAGGCGCAGCTTGGAAAGAAGGCTTCTTCATGCCAGAAAACAGGGCGGCTGGCCCGGATCCTGGAAGATTTGCCTGATGGCCCGGTTCAAGAATCCACTGGAATGTGGCCATCTTTTAAAGAGCACGGGAGAGGGTCTGGGAGCGGGAATGATGACCAATGTGAACCAGCAGATTGACGCCATATTCGGTCTGGGAGCCGGAATCGCGGAAATGCTTCTGCAGAGTCACCAGGGCTTCATTGAGCTCCTTCCTGCGGTGCCGGTGGACTGGGCTGACGGTCATTTCCGGGGAATGCGCGCCAGAGGCGGTTTTGAGGTATCGGCTTCCTGGGACAGGGGAAAGCTTCGGACCGGAGAAATCAAAGCCCTTATCGGCGGTCCCTGCTGTGTGAAGGCAAAAGGGCTGGCCGGAGTAAGCGGTCCCGGCGTAAACGTCAGGGCGCAGGACGGCATGGTTAGCTTCACTGCGGAAAAAGGGGTTTCTTATGCGCTGGGATTTGACGCAGAGGAAATCGCAGGCAGGGAGTACTATATTTAACGGATAAGGGAATACCGTAATTTAACAGGTGGATGTGAGGCTGCCAGATGTGAGCCTGACGGACTGCATGACAATGAGGCGGGCAGCAGGCTTCAGGCCTGGCAGGCAGCGGAGGCCGCTTTACTATAGGAGGACAAAAAAGCAAAGGATCGGCGCGGGATAAACCCGGCCGGTCCTTTGTACTGCCGTGAGGGAAACAGCGCCTTGAAAAGCGTCCTCTCCGGCCCTCTTTATGCAGTTGGAAAGAAAACCTTCATCCTTACGCCGGGCTGACTGCCACGCGTCCGTCTCTTGCCAGTGCAATCGTAATATGGAATACTTCCGCACAGGCGCATATTTTGTCCGCGCCGGATATAATCCATGCTTCCCGGGATTTGGGAAGGGGTCCCAGCGGGAACATATGGGACAGTATGGCGTCCCTTTCTTTTTCGGAAATTTCAAAGGTTTCCCCGCTGGTCCTGGCAGCCACCTTGGGATGGCAGAAGGCCTGCAGCTCCCTGGAGGGCCTGCTCTCTCTGGGGTCATACAGAAAGAAATCATGAAGCAGCCCCGCCCTGGCGGCTGCCTGGGTATCGCATCCCAGCTTCTTTGCCGTAAGCCACGAGATATAGGAAACATTAATACTGTGCATCAGCCTTGTCGTGGCCACATGGTGTCTGTAGCTGTTCAGGGCCAGAAATTCTTTATTTGTGAGGATGTCGGCAACATCCTCAAGATACTCTGCGTCAATATCCTCCGACAATGTAATGTCCATCGGCAACACGTCCTTTCCATTTTGAAACGGCCGCAACATTCCGGTCTGAAACGTTACTCTTTATACTATGATTATGGCGCGTTTTTGCCAGTGAATCAATGGATTTAAGAAAGATATAAGATTTTTTTGTAACTGTTCAGTACCCCTCACAGTTACTGCCCGGAAACATTCCGGATTATCTGCCGCGACGGATTTTGGCTAATCGTTTTCCGTTCTGTATTTCTTCAGGCGGCGGTACAGATGGTTACCCTGCTCAAACAGCCACAGGGCCAGATGCATGGCGGGCTGGGCGAGGAGAAGGAATACTGCCAGAACCAGCGCGGTCTGCAGCGTCAGGGGCCGTATGCTGAAAAGCTCTCCGAAAAAGACAACACAGACCAGGGCGGCAACGGTCATGACGCCCCAGACCGTGCGCCTCTTCCAGTCAAAGGGCCTGCATACCTGATAAAGGACAAGCAGCCCCACGAAGAGGACGGTTACGGCGGAAATGCTATAAAGCTGTTCCACCGGGAAATCAAAGGCGTAGGTAAACAGCTCGATTCCCAAAACAAGAAACAGGTTTGTCAGGCCGCCGGGAAGCGCTTTGTAAAAGACATTGCTCATAAAATGCCCCTCCACACGGCTGCTGTTCGGCTCCAGCGCCAGGAAGAAGGAGGGAATGCCTATGGTCAGGGATCCGATCAGGGACAGCTGCAGCGGCAGGAGCGGATAAGGGAAGCCGGCAAACAGGCTTACTAAAGACAGCAGGAAGGAAAAAATATTTTTAACAAGAAAAAGCGATGCCGCCCGCTGGATATTATTGATAACACGCCGTCCCTCGCCAACGATGGCGGGCATGGACTGGAAATCCGAATTCAGCAGCACAAGTTGGGCTATCTGGCAGGCTGCCTGGCTGCCGGAGGCCATGGCGATGCCGCAGTCTGCCTCTTTCAGGGCAAGCACATCGTTGACGCCGTCTCCCGTCATGGCCACCGTATGCCCGTTTTTCTGCAGCGCCTTCACCAGCCTGCATTTCTGCTCGGGAGTGACGCGCCCGAAAACACGGTATTTTTCAGCCGCCGCCTCCAGGCTGCTTTCCGTTTTCAGCGTGGAAGCATCCACATAAAGCTCGGCGCCTTCAATGCCCGCCTGCCTTGCCACCTCGGATACGGTGGAAGGATTATCGCCGGAAATAACCCGGACGGAAACACCCTGCTCCTTAAAATACCGGAAGGTTTCCGCGGCCTCGCCCCGAAGCCGGTTGGTGATGAGAATGAGAGCCATGGGACGGATACACGCCTCCTGCAGCCCGTCTTCCTTCAGATTGCCATCGTAAGCGGCGGCAAGAAGGACACGCATGCCCTGCTCCGCCCAGGGACGGATTTTTTTCTTAAGCTCCTTCAGACGGGACCCCATAATAAATTCCGGAGCGCCGATAAGAAAACTGCCATGCTCCTCAAAGGTGATGCCGCTCCATTTGGTATCTGAGGTAAAGGGAACGATATCAGCGGCCTCCCAGTCCGAATCCTGCCGGAAACGCTCCGCCATAGCGCGTCCCGTATCATTATCCGCATCCATATTGTCATAAAATGCGGCCAGCATTTCCGTTACCGCTTCCTCAGGAAAATTTTCCTCATCCAGCAGAATAAAACGCTCCACGTCCATCCCCGGCTCAGTGATGGTGCCGGTCTTATCCACACAAAGCGTGTCCACACGGGCAAGGATTTCCACACAGTTCATATCCCGCACAAGAACCTTCCGCCTGGAAAGACGCAGAACCCCTACGGCGATGGCGATGCTTGTCAGAAGATACAGCCCCTCCGGGATCATCCCGATAAGCGCGGCAACCGTCGCCTCCACAGCACCCTTCACCGGAAGCCCCAGCATCTGATGCTGATTGATGAAAAGACAGATCCCTACGGGAACGAGCAAAATACCTATCACCCGGATCAACCTGTCCAAAGAACGCATCATCTCGGATTTTGCCAGCTTTACGTCGCTTTTCGCCTCTCTTGCAAGACGGGAAGCATAAGAATCACTGCCAACGTGCGAAAGCCTGGCAACACACCGCCCGCCGTTTACAAAGCTGCCCGACTTCAGCTCGTCCCCGGCCTGCTTCAAAATAGCGTCGGTTTCCCCCGTAAGCAGCGACTCATTCACAGTTACCTGCCCGGAGCAAATCACGGCATCCGCACAAATCTGGCTCCCGTTATCAAATTCCACAATATCGTCCCGCACCAGCTCTGAAGAAGGAATTTCCTCCCATTCCCCGTCCCGGATACAATGTATTTTTTGCTCCGCCAGAAGCGTGAGCCTGTCCACAGCCCTTTTGGAACGGACCTCCTGAAAAATCCCGATAAACGTATTTGCAGCGGCAATCACAAGAAAAAGCAGGTTGGTATAAGACCCCACTGCAATCAGGCAGCCCCCCAGCACAACAAATACCAGGTTGAAAAAAGTAAACGTATTAGACTTAATGATATCCCCCACACTTTTCGTAGGAGAAGAATCACTGCGGTTGACATACCCGTTTTCTACCCGCAGCCGCACCTCCTCAGCACCCAGCCCGCATCCGGGATCCGCCTCCAAAACCGCGATTTCCCTGCGTTCCTCTGTGTCCACATTTCCTTTCCCTGCTTCCTGGTTTTCCAGGCTTTTGCTGTTTTTCTTCCAATTCATAAGCAATCATTCCTTCTGCATTGATAACTGTACAATTGTTCAATTGCTTTACAGTTACCTGCTCTGCTATAACGTATCCACACCCTTCCGGGCCGGATCCAACCGGTTTTTCATACAGCCCCCAACATATGTTATGTTATTATAACCCTCCACAACGCCTGTTCCTATACTCATTTTGCCACATTTGTCTAAATTTATGGTAATTTAAGGAATGATTAAGAATTGTTTTATAATCCGGTCTGTGAATCATTACCATCCGGAACAATAACTGTCATATCAGCCCTCCCCACCACCCCGCCGGGAAGGCAGAAAAAGCCGGGCGCAGGCTCGCGGAACAGCAGAGAGAGGCCTCCGCCCCTCAAAACCATCTTGACATCCTCCGCCCGGATTCTTTATAATGTTCCTATCAACTTACCGGAAGAAAGGAAAAGAATTCGATGGACGACGCGGACCCTGACGGGGAAACGAACCTTTATAGACAACGAAAACTTTTAAAGGGCATGGCCTGTTAGCATCAGCTTGACAGGCTGTGTCTTTTTGTGTTTTTTAGACGAAAAAACATGTTACTGGCTGCGGAGTGAACAGTAACAAAAACACTGCCCTCCGGCGGCAAGGATGCCGGCATTACAAAAAGAAAAGGAGAGATTTACTTTGAGTTCCATACCAAGACAGTTATTGTTGCAGATTATTTTGATTTTATTGAACGCCTTTTTTGCGGCGGCGGAGATTGCGGTGGTTTCCCTGAACACAACGAAGCTGCGCAGGCAGGAGGAGGAAGGGGATAAAAAAGCGGGAAAGCTTCTGAAGCTGGTGGAGGAACCGGCCTCCTTCCTGTCCACCATACAGGTGGGCATTACCCTGGCCGGATTCCTGGGAAGCGCCTTTGCGGCGGATAATTTTTCCGAGTATCTGGTGAGATGGATTTATGATGATATTGGTTTCAGGGGACTGACGGAGAAAGCGCTGGATACCATATCGGTTATTATCATTACCATCATCCTGTCTTATTTTACACTGATATTCGGCGAGCTGGTGCCCAAACGGATCGCCATGCAGAAGTCCATGGAGGTGGCAAAATTCAGCAGCGGCGTTATTTCCGGCGTTGCGGTGGTTATGAGGCCTGTGATATGGTTCCTGTCCTTTTCCACCAATACTGTGCTGCGGATACTTCATATGAAAACGGAGGCGGAGGAGGAATCCGTTACGGAGGAGGAAATCCGCATGATGGTGGATTTGGGCGGTGAAAAAGGCACCATTGACCAGGAGGAACAGGAATGGATACAGAACGTGTTCCGTTTTGATGATATATCCGTACGGGACGCCATGACCAGGGAGCCGGACGTGGTTGCCTTTTCCCTGAAGGAAACCGAAGAAAATATCCTGAACACCATCCGGGAAAGCGGCCTGTCCCGTTATCCTGTGTATGAAGAGGATATTAATGATGTCGTCGGGATTTTAAATGCCAGGGATTATCTGCTCAGTAGAAACGGCAACAGCTCCGCCGGGCTGCAGGAGCTGCTGCGTGAGCCTTATTTTGTACCGGATACCATTCATGCAGACGATCTGTTCCGTGATATGCAGAAAAATAAAATCCATATCGCAATTGTTATCGACGAGTACGGCCAGACAGCGGGAATCATAACCATGGAGGATCTTCTGGAGGAAATCGTGGGAAATATTTATGATGAGTTCGATCCCGCCCTTCCTCCGGAAATGGTCCGGCTGGAGGATAACCTTTGGCGGGTTTCCGGCAGCGTGGACATAGAGGATCTGGCACAGGAGCTGGATATTGACCTGCCGGAGGATACGGATTATGATACTGTTGGAGGCATGATTTTCAGCTGCCTGCGCTCTATCCCCGCGGATGGAAGCCAGTTTGACGTGCAGGTAAACGGCCTGGCCGTCCATGTGGAGCTGCTGGAGGACCAGCGGGTGGAAACAGCGATAATCAGTAAAATCATGCCGGAAAGTACAACGGAAGAAAAGGGGAAACAGAATGAATCAGGTAAAAATCAGTAAAAATGTGAAAACGCCCATACAGCCGGGGATGTTCGGCCTGTTTTTTGAGGATATCAATTATGCGGCCGACGGCGGGCTGTATGCGGAAATGCTGGAAAACCGGAATTTTGAATTTCAGGAATCCAGGGGGTACTATGATCATTACAGCCAGGATTTCGACGGGCTGTATGGCTGGAGCGCCTGCCGCGGCCAGGGAAAGCTGGCACTGGATACGCAGAAGCCGCAAAACGAAGTAAACCCGCATTATCTGCATTTTACGGCGATGGCAGCCGGGGACGGTTTTACAAATAAGGCATACGACGGCATCTGCCTGAACAAAGGGGAGAATTACCGCGTCAGCTTCTGGGCCAGAACATCTGCCTTCGGCGGCAAGGTACTGGTACATGTGGAAAAGGACGGTCAGCTTTATACAGATCAGGCAGAGATCGCCGGACTGACCGGGGAGTGGAAAAAATATGAGCTTACGCTGACGGCGGCCGCGCAGGTGAGAAGCGCTTCCTTTGTCATCTGCCTGTCTGAGGCCGGCAGTGTGGATTTTGACATGATTTCCATGATGCCGGAAAACGCGGTGTGCGGCCTGTTCCGCCGTGATCTGGCGGAGCTGTTAAAGGAACTGCAGCCGGGATTCCTGCGTTTCCCCGGCGGCTGTATCGTGGAAGGCAATACGCTGGACAACCGGTACCGCTGGAAGGAAAGCGTGGGGCCCATGGAAGAGCGCCGGGTGAACTGGAGCCGCTGGTCCGTCCATGACACCAAGGAAGAGTGCGGCTATAAAACGCCTTTTTCCCATTATAACCAGACGCTGGGCCTGGGATATTATGAATATTTTATCCTGTGCGAATATCTGGGGGCCTCACCGGTTCCCGTGATGAATGTGGGCCTGGCCTGCCAGTATCAGTCCACCCAGAAGGTGGCCTCGGACAGTGTGGAATTTAAGGAGTTTGTACAGGACGCCCTGGATCTGATTGAATTTGCAAATGGGGATGTTTCCACAAAATGGGGGGCGCTGCGCGCTGCCTGCGGACATCCGGAGCCTTTCGGGCTTCGTATGCTGGGCATCGGGAACGAGCAGTGGGAAACCGAAGAGGTGGATTTCTTCCATAGATATGAGCTGTTCGAACAGGCGATTCATGAAAAATATCCGGAAATCCGGCTGCTTGGTTCCGCCGGGCCCAATGTGAATTCCAAAGAATATGAAGCGGCCTGGAACTGGATCCGTCCGGCGGCAGAGAAAAAAGAAAATTTTGTCTATGCGGTGGATGAGCATTATTATGTGCCGCCGAAGTGGTGCTTCGACAACACGGGCTTTTATGACAATTATCCCCGCAATGTAAAGGTGTTTGCAGGGGAATATGCGGCGCATCCCCAGGGTATAGAAGACATCGCCCTGCGCAATAATATGGAGGCGGCGCTTGCGGAGGCGGCTCTGCTTACAGGAATCGAACGGAATGCGGATGTAGTGGTGCTGGCCTGTTATGCGCCGTTATTTGCGAGAATCGGGTATACCCAGTGGTCGCCGGATCTGATTTGGTTTGACGATGTCCATGCCTATGGAACGCCCAGCTATTATGTGCAGAAGCTTTACAGTGTACATACGGGGCAGGAGGAACTGGAAATTAAACCTGCGCTGGGAGAAGGGCTGTATACGGCGGTCAGCTATGATCGGGAACAGGGTGAAGTGATTGTAAAGCTGATAAATGCCGGAGAGAAAGCGGAAACGGTGAGCCTTGGGCTGGAGGAATGGAGCTGTTCGGGTAAGCTTACACGGATCGAGCTGTGTGCGGACAGCCTGCAGCAGGTGAATTCCATTGCTGCCCCGGACAGGATTACAGATCGGCAGACCTGGGAAAGCTTTGCAGGAAATGAAGTGAGCACGGAAATAAAGCCGTACTCCGTAACCGTACTGCGGATTGCCGCAGAATAAGGAAAGTCAGGTGCTGCTGCGGGCTGTGGACAAAACACCGGTTGGCGCCTGGGGACTGGAGCTGGAATGATAAAAGTACTTTGTCTGGATTATGATAATACGGTGTTTGACCACCGCCTCGGTAACATCCCGGAAAGCGCCAGGGAGGCGCTGGAGGCCGTGAGGGGAAAGTGCAGGCTGGTGCTTGCCAGCGGGCGTTTTTTCAACGATGCGTGGAACGCGCCTATTAAAGAGCTGGTAAAGCCTGACGGCATCATCCATTCCAACGGCTCCCTGGTGGAAGCGGAGGGAACCGTGCTGAAGGAAACCTACCTGGATCCGAAGCTGCAGAAGGAGGTGCTGGACTTTGCCTACGCCAATGATTTATGCCTGGGCGGCCAGCATGAGGGAAAATGGTATACCACCAACCCGGAAAAGCAGGCGGCCCGGTGGAAGGGCAAGGAGCACCTGTTCCTCCGGGAAATGTACGATGCCAGGGAGCTTTATGAAATCCCCATGCACGCGCTCTATCTGGATGACTCTGTGGAAGCGGCCAGGCTGGTGGAACAGACCTTCCCGGCCCTGCGAACTCCCATAATGAGCGAAATTACAGGAGGCGCGGATGTCATCCCGGCACATCTCTCCAAAGCTTATGGGCTGGAGCTTCTTCTGGAGCATTGGGGCATACGCCGGGAGGAATCGGCGGCAATCGGCGACAGCATGAATGACTTTGAAATGATTCAGGCCGCCGGGATCGGAATTGCCATGGGCAATGGCATACCGGCTTTGAAGGAGGCCGCGGATTATGTGACTTCGGATATCAGCGAGGATGGCCTGAAGAATGCATTTCATTATCTGGGGCTGCTATAGGAATCCGGGGCTGTTATAGAAAACGAAGGAAAAAATAAAAGTCGGAGGAAGCAGCTGCTTCCTCCGTTCCTTTTTGTCTTCAGCGCCAGAAACCTTATTCTCCGCGAAGGCTGATCGCCTCCGTCCCCACGCTCCCGCCGCGCACAATTTCGATCCGTCCGGGGAACAGGGACTGAAACAGGGATACCAGATCGTCATTTTTCCGCTCTGTCTGTACACTTTGCAGCAGCGCGGCAGACGGACCATAGTCAATCACCAGGGTACCCAGAACCTGGGACAGTCTGAACAGCTCCGTCATATCCTGTTGACTGCAGCCGCTGACCCGGAGGAACATGAGCTCCTTTAAATGTACGGGAATTCTGGTAAAATCCATTACCTTGATTACCTCAACGCTCCGGTTCAGCTGCTTTTTAATCTGTTCAAAGGTGCGGTCGTCACCGGTCAGCCCGATGGTAACCCGGTAGATGGAAGGGTCCTCCGAGGGGCCTGCGGTAAGACTGTTCAGGTTATAGGATTTCCCGGAAAACAGGCCTGTAATGCCTGCCAGAACCCCTACCTCATTCTCTGCCAGCAGGCTGATCCATCTTTTTTCCATATACATTATCCTCCTCTCCCAGAATCATATCGCCCAGAGAATTCCCTGCCGGGACTATGGGCATGACATTTTCTTCTCTTTCAATCATAAATTCAATGACCGTGGGGCCGTTTTTCCTGTTCCTGGCTTCCAGCAGCGCCGGTTCTATGTCCTCAGGAGTGGTTACCCGGATGCCCCTGGCGCCATAGCTTTCCGCAAGCCTGATGAAATCCGGCGTATATTCAGGACAGTTTTCTCCGGGGCCGGTGCAGGGGACAGGGCAGCTTTTCCGGTACCGCAGGCAGGTGGAGGAATAGCGTCTCTGATAAAACATCTCCTGCCACTGCCGTACATTCCCCAGGCAGCTGTTGTTAAAAATACAGATGATAACAGGAAGCTCATAAACAACCGCAGTTGCCAGTTCCTGCAGATTCATCTGCATGCCGCCGTCGCCTGTGATCACAAGGACATCTGTGCGGGGATTTCCCAGGCTGGCCCCAATGGCCGCCGGAAGTCCATAGCCCATGGTGCCCAGCCCACCGGAGGTCAGAAGCCTGCGGTGCTCATCAAGCGCAAGGAACTGCGTTGCCCAAAGCTGGTTCTGTCCCACATCCGTAGCGATAATGGCGTCCTCAAAGCAGTGATTGACCGCCTGCAGAATGGCCTGGGGAGAAAGGGCGGAGGGCTTCATGCGCAGGGGATGCTGCTGCTTCCAGCGCTCAAGCTGCGCCAGCCATTCCCCGGTAGGAAGCGGCTCTGCCTTTTCCAGCAGGGCGGAGATTGCGCTTTTTGCATCAGCCACAACAGGGATATCTACGGAAATGTTCCTGGAAATGGAAGCGGCGTCAATATCGATGTGGACAATGGAAGCTTCTCTGGCAAAAGTTTCGGTCCTTCCGGTAATGCGGTCGTTGAACCGGGTTCCGATGGAGAAAAGCAAATCACATTTGCTTACGGCCAGATTAGCGGCAAAGCTTCCGTGTATGCCGATATTTCCCACATACAGGCGGTGACCGGAGGGAACGGCGCCCTTTCCCATGATGGTGGAAACGACGGGAACCCCTGTCAGTTCGGCAAGCCGGGTCATTTCCCTGCCGGCCCGCGCGATATTGACGCCGCCGCCCACCAGGAACAGGGGGCGGGCGGAGCGGTTCAGAAGCTCCAGCGCTTTGCGCAGCTGACCGATGTGTACAGAAGGCTTCGGCCGGTATCCGCGGATTTCCACGGTGTCGGGATAGCTGTCACTGCCCAGCGCCTTCTGGATATCCTTGGGGATATCTACCAATACAACGCCCGGTTTTCCTGTGGCGGCAATGTAAAAGGCCTTTTTGATGATGCTGCCAAGCTCTTCGCGTCTGCGTACCGTTACGGCATATTTTGTAATGCTCCTTGTAATACCCACAATATCCACCTCCTGAAAGGAATCGTTTCCTATCAGCCCGGTGGGAACCTGCCCGGTAAAGCATACGAGAGGGACACTGTCATAGTTGGCGGTGGCGATTCCCGTTACAAGATTGGTGGCTCCCGGCCCGCTGGTTACCAGACATACTCCTGTTTTCCCGGTAGAACGCGCATAGCCGTCCGCAGCGTGTACCAGCCCCTGTTCATGGCGGGGCAGGATAACCTTGGGTACAGCGGCTCCATACAGCGCATCGAATAAATCGATTGCCTGGCCGCCGGGATAGGCAAACAGGGTGTCCACCTGCTCCGCCTGCAGTGCTTTTACAAATAGTTGGGCTCCGGTTATCTGCATTATTTTCAGCCTCCTTTATATAAATTTACATGAATGCATGCGCTCGCTTGCATAACGTTGATAAAAGTGCGCCGCCTGCATACAGGCAGCGCTGATTTTTTTCGGTAACAGCCGCAGTCCGGGGACTGCGGGTACTAATTATTTCCGCGGGCGACGAGCCGAACGGATGCACTTTCCAATTAGGGACAGCCGCGAGGGGTGCTATGCGCCAGCGGCATATGTTTTGCACCGACCGAAGCGGAGCGTAGATCAAATACCCTGCCGTTTACGGCGTTTCAAATTTGATACCCCGTTGCTTGCGGTGTGGCGTTTGACTGTCCTGTCATCCAGATATAAAAATCTCTTTCCCATCTGTTTTGTTTAACAACGGGGAATTCCGCTGATAAACAATTCCACGCTTTTGCGTATGAATCCGTCCTTATCCTCCGGCGACAGCTTCTGCTCAAAGGATGCCTTTAAAAAAGTAAAACCAAAGGTGGCGGAAAAAATTGTCATGGCCAGGCTGGGAAAGTCCAGGGAAGGAAGCTTTCCTTTCCTGTGCATTTCCTGGAAATATTCGGTCAGGGCGGATAAAAAGGCCTGTGGGACCTTCATAATATAAGGGGCCGCCTCTTCATAAAGCTGCGGCGCGCGCAGGCCGATGGAAAGATTGACGAAGTCCGGCGTAATCCGTTCCATATAAGCCCTCATGAACATTTCCAGATCGGGTTGCAGCTCCCATACCACATCCTGGAAAATATCCCGGGAAATATTCCCCCGCCATTTCTCCTGCCCAATGCCGGTCAGGGCGATATCCTTTTTGCTGCCGAATTTCCGGAAGAGGGTACATTCGTTCACACCGGCCAGCTTTGCAATATCCTTTGTAGTGGTGGCCACATAGCCCTTATCCCGAATCAGGGTCATTGTCGCATCAATTATTTTCTGACTTGTTTCGTCCATCCATTCCTCCATGCAAGTACATGCTTTCATTTGATTTTACCTGATAAATCCGATTATGTCAATAAGTAACAGCAGGAGCTTATCGGGAAACAGCAGAAGGCTTACCGGAGTTTTTTGTGCGGATTGACGGTTTCTTTATAGTTTTTTTATACTTTTTTTCTAAAAAAAGAATTGTATTTCAGGCAGGGAGAGACTATAATCTTTAACCAAAGCAACTATTAACAATGTTAAATATTGCAGCTGCAAACAGTCGCGGAAAGGAATGGAAATGACGACGGATGAGATGCGTATTGATTTGCTGAGAACAACATTTCGGTACGGACGGGTGAATATGGGAATAAGGCTTGGAAACATTACCCATGGAGAATTCACGGCTCTTCAGATGGTTCATATCTATATGAAGAGGAATCCTGACGCCAGCGGAATCGGTGTATCCGAGCTTGCCCGCTGTTCCTTTATGTCGCCGCCCGCCATGTCAAGGACATTGAAGTCCATCGAAGAAAAAGGGCTTGCAGAGCGGATGATTGACAGTAAAAACAGGAGGAAAACCTATGTCCGTTTAACGCAGGCCGGAGAACAGGCCCGGCAGTACGCCTGGGAGGTATCCACTGAGTATATCAACCGGGTGATGGAGGAGATGGGGGAAGAAAAAATGGATGCGTTCCTTGCCTTGTGGAAGGAGCTGGTAGACATCATGGAGAAAAACATCGGAATGGTTTCGGAGAATCCTTCTTAGAGCGTGCCCCGGAATTATGGAAAAGTAATTTCAGGGACGTTTTTGAAGGAATGGCACAGAAGGAACAGCAGAAAGGAGAAATAGGAAAGAATGTGGAAATTGTTTAAACACCTGGGCGAGCATAAGGCTGCCGTCCTTTTAATCATTCTTCTTTTGGTAGGCCAGGCGTATTGCGACCTGGCGCTGCCTTCCTACACCTCGGATATTGTGGACGTGGGAATACAGCAGGGAGGTATTGAAAATGCCGTCCCTGAAAGAATGAGAGAGGAAACCTTTGACAGCCTGTCCCTGTTTATGACGGAGGACGAAAAAAACGAGGCCCTTCAGGCTTATGATCTGAAGGACGGCATTTACGAACGGAATACCTCGGATAAGGAAACGATTGACCGCCTCAACAAGGATTTCGGAATGCCTATGGTAATACTCAGTTCCATTCAGGAGTCCGGGCAGACGGACATGGCCGGCCTGAAGGAAATGATGGCGGCAAAGGGAATTGACGATACAAAGCTGCAGGAAATGAAAAAACAGGCAGCTGAGGAAATGGGAGATATGAGCGATTCCATCATCACCCAGAAAGCCATTCTTTTTATTAAGGCTGAATATGAAGCCATGGGAATGGACCTGAATGATGTGCAGATGAACTACCTGCTTTCTACCGGCGCCAAAATGCTGGGCCTGACGCTTCTTATGATGGCGGCGGCCATACTGGCAGGCCTTCTGTCCTCCAGGACGGCGGCAAAAATAGGTATGGATCTGAGAGGAAAGGTTTTCACCAAGGTGGTTTCCTTTTCCAGCAATGAACTGAATAAATTCTCCATCGCTTCCCTGATAACAAGGAGCACCAATGATATCCAGCAGGTACAGATGGTGGAGGTCATGCTGCTGCGTATGGTGCTTTATGCGCCTATCATCGGTATCGGCGGCATAGTTAAGGTAGCCAGTACCAGAACCGGGCTGGGCTGGATCATCGGCGTAGCGGTTGCGGCAATTTCCGTGGTGGTTTTGATCCTGATGCAGATAGCCATGCCGAAGTTTAAAAAAATGCAGTCCCTGGTTGACCGGCTGAACCTGGTATCCAGGGAAATACTCACCGGCGTGCCCGTTATCCGCGCCTTCAGCCGTGAGAAATTTGAAGAAAAAAGATTTGAAACAGCCAATAAGGATCTGATGAGGACCCAGCTGTTCACCAACCGGGTTATGACCTTCATGATGCCCCTGATGATGATGATCATGAACTGCATTACCGTTATGATTATCTGGTTCGGCGGAAAGGGGATCGATGCGGGAAACCTCCAGGTGGGCGATATGATGGCGTTTATTACTTATACCATGCAGATTGTCATGGCATTCCTGATGATTACCATGATTTCCGTCATGCTGCCCCGTGCCGGCGTGGCGGCGGAACGTATTCAGGAGGTGCTGGACACCCGGCCCAGCATCCATGATCCTTCCGCCTCCAGGGACGGTGAGCTGGAAAAAGCGAAGGGCGAGCTTACCTTTGAGGATGTGTCTTTCCGTTATGAAGGGGCGGCGGAGGATGCGCTGGAGCATATCAGCTTTACGGCAAAGCCGGGAGAAACAACGGCGATTATCGGAAGCACCGGCTGCGGCAAATCCACGCTGATCCACCTGATTCCCAGATTTTACGATGTGACGGCGGGCCGGATATTGATTGACGGCGTGGATATCCGGGAAATTTCCCAGCATAAGCTGCGCAGCCTGTTGGGCTTTGTACCCCAGAAGGGAAATCTGTTCTCCGGGGATATCGCCTCCAACATCAAATACGGCGGTTCCCATATTTCAGATGAAAAAATGATAGAAGCGGCGGAAATCGCCCAGGCCACGGAATTTATCGACAGCAAGCCCGAAGGCTATGAAAGTCCCATTGCCCAGGGCGGAAGCAATGTATCGGGCGGGCAGAAGCAGCGTCTGTCCATCGCCAGGGCCATCGCCAAGGATCCCAAGATATTCCTGTTTGACGACAGCTTTTCCGCGCTGGACTACAAGACGGATATGGTTCTGAGAAAAGCGCTGCATGAAAAAATTGAGGACGCTACCATCATCATTGTGGCGCAGAGAATCAGCACCATCCTTCATGCCAATCAGATTATCGTTCTGGATGACGGCAAAGTCGCCGGCATCGGCACCCATGAGGAACTGCTGGCAACCTGCGGGGCGTATCAGGAAATCGCCCGTTCCCAGCTGTCTGAGGCGGAGCTGAAAGGAGGAAGCGCATCATGAGTGAAACACAGAGAAGACCCCCCAGAATGCATGGCCCGGGCGCCCGGATGGGCGGTGAAAAGGCCAAGGATTTTAAAGGCACCATAAAAAAACTGGTGAAATATATGGGCCGTTACTGGCCTGCCTTTGTGGCAGTGCTTATTTTTGCGGTGGGCAGCACCATATTCGGCATCATCGGCCCCAAGATTTCGGGGAAAGCCACCACAGAGCTTTTCAACGGCCTGGTTGCCAAGGTTTCCGGCACCGGCAGCATTAATTTCGAACGGATAGGGCATATTCTCCTGCTCCTGCTGGGACTGTACGTGCTCAGCGCGGTGCTCTCCTTTGTACAGGGGCTGATTATGACAGGTATCTCCCAGAAGCTGGCCTACCGCTTCCGGCAGGAAATCTGTGAAAAAATCAACCGTATGCCCATGAAATATTTTGAGAGCAGAACGGTAGGCGAGGTCCTTTCCCGTATTACCAACGATGTGGATACGCTGGGGCAGAGCCTGAACCAGAGCATCACCCAGCTGATTACCTCTATCACAACCATGATCGGCGTCCTGATCATGATGCTGAGCATCAGCCCCCTGATGACTCTGATTGCCATAGTCATCCTGCCCATTTCCGCAGGCCTGATTGGGATTGTGGTAAAAAAATCGCAGAAGTTCTTCGTGGCGCAGCAAAGATATCTGGGCGAAATCAACGGCCAGGTGGAAGAGGTTTACAGCGGCCACAATATCGTGAAAGCGTATAACAAGGAAGAGGATGTGGAAAAGACCTTCCATGATACCAATGATATTTTGTTCCAGTCCGCATGGAAATCCCAGTTCCTTTCCGGCCTGATGCAGCCCATCATGACCTTTGTGGGAAATCTGGGCTACGTATCCGTGGCGGTTCTGGGAAGCATCCTGGCCGTGAGGGGAACCATTACGGTAGGTGATATCCAGGCGTTTATCCAGTACGTAAGAAACTTTACCCAGCCTATTACCCAGCTGGCGCAGGTATCCAACATGCTGCAGTCCACAGCGGCCGCGGCGGAGCGTGTTTTTGAATTCCTTGAGGAAGAGGAGGAGGAACAGCTTGCACAGAATCCGGTTCACCTGGAATTCCCCAAAGGCAGGGTGGATTTCCAGAATGTGGTATTCGGCTACAACCCGGATAAGGTGATCATCCATAACTTCAACTGCTCCGTGAAGCCCGGCCAGACCGTGGCTATCGTAGGCCCCACCGGCGCCGGGAAAACGACCATGGTGAAGCTGCTGATGCGTTTCTACGATGTGAACAGCGGCGCTATCCTGGTGGACGGCCACAATGTAAAGGAATTCAACCGGAGCGAGCTGCGTGAGATTTTCGGCATGGTGCTTCAGGATACCTGGCTGTTTAAGGGCACTATTATGGAAAATATCCGGTATGGACGGCTGGATGCCACGGACGAAGAGGTTATTGCGGCGGCCAAGGCGGCTCATGCGCACCGGTTTATCCAGACGCTTCCCGGCGGCTACCAGATGGAGCTGAATGAGGATGCCAGCAACGTATCCCAGGGCCAGAAGCAGCTTCTCACCATTGCCCGCGCTATTCTGGCGGACAATAAAATCATGATTCTGGACGAAGCAACCAGCTCCGTGGATACCAGGACGGAACAGCAGATCCAGAAGGCTATGAATCATCTGATGGAAGGCAGAACCAGCTTTGTCATCGCCCACAGGCTTTCCACCATCCGTGATGCGGATCTCATACTGGTGATGAAGGATGGCGATATTATAGAACAGGGCAATCATGAAGAACTCCTTGCAAAGAACGGTTTTTACGCGGAGCTTTACAATTCGCAGTTCGTAGATGCCACTGCGTAATGCAAGAGGCTGCAAATCACAGTTACAGGACAGTACAGCAGCCTTGCGGCAGCAGAAAAGGAGACGGAAAAAATGGCTCATCTGAGAACAATTACAATTGAAAGACAATATGCCAGCGGCGGCCGTGAAATCGGGAAGCGGCTGTCGGAGAGGCTGGGCATCCCTTTTTATGATGGGCAGCTTCTCATGCTGGCGGCTGAAAAATACGGCCTGAACCCCAGCGTGGTCAAGGCAAACGATGAAAAGGTAAATAAAAGCCTTCTATATACCGTGGCGTCCGCCGTGGAAAATTTCCGGGGAAATGAAAGAGGCATGATGCCTTACCGGATTTACCAGGCCCAGGCGGAAACAATACGTCGCCTTAGCATGGAAGGGCCCTGCATTTTTATCGGCCGCTGCGCGGGCGAGGTGCTGCGGGGAAAATGCAGAAGCCTGAATGTGTTTATTTATGCCTCCTCTATGGCGGAGCGCAAAGAACGTGCCAACCAGATTGACAATATCGCCATGGTGGAAACGGAGGATTACATCCGTATGAAGGACAGACAGCGCAGGGATTATTATAAACAGTATACGGACAGGGAATGGGGAGATCCCATGAACTATGATCTGTGCCTGAACAGCACAACGCTGGGATATGACAGATGCGTGGAGCTGATTGAAAGGACATTGTAAAAAGACTTGTTTTTCCATAGGGGAACCAGAACCAGCGGCATGCCGCCTTCCTTCCATCCGGAATCATCCTTGGGATGGGGGAGGCGGCTGCCGCTGGTTTTATTTCTGCGGACAGGGAGTTTCGGTCAAGTACCTGCCCGTAAACCACTCCTTTATATTTTTCTTTAAACAGAATAAAGCAGGAACTTAACCAGCGTTTCCAGCCTTTTTGAATCAATCAGCTCCAGGGTGTCGTTTTCTGTGTGGAGCACGCTGTCCGCCAGCGCAAATATTCCGGCGGAGGTAATGGAGATTGCAGGAACGCCGGAAAAAGAAAACAAGGTATGGTCTCCCTGCGGCCACGGTTCTGTCTGTTTAAAGCCTTCCGCCTTCTTTGCGAAACCGGAAATACTGCTTGTCAGCTGTTCCGGGCATTCATAAAATGAGTACGCAAAATCCTGTCCCTTTACGCCCGCCCCGTCAATATTAAACGCGCAGACGTATTCCGAGGGTGATGAAAGATAAGCGGCAAGATATGCCATTTCTCCCGGATTAGAATAATGGTCCTCACCGTTAAAGAGGACAAATTCAATGCGGTAGGGCAGTTCCCTGCCCGACAGCTCCTCTGCCAGCGCGAGTAAAACGGCTACGCCGGAGGCATTGTCCAAAGCGCCAGGGGTTCCCGGTTTGGTGTCAATATGCGCTGAAAAACATACCTTATGTTTTCCGCTGCCATAGACGGCAATTACATTGGCGGCCTTTGCAGGGCGACGTTCCGCGTTCAGCGTAAGGGCTGCGGGAAGCCCGCTGCATAGCCGGGGCAGGCTTTCCGGAAGAACCACGGCGCAAGGTACTTCAAAGTCCCCGTCCTCAATGACCGGTACAAAGCGTTCCGGAGAAAGACTGACGGTAAGCACCGCCTTAACGCCGCCGTTTTCCAGCAAGGAGATGATTTCCCTGTGTTCCTCCGGATTCCAGAAGACAAAGCCTTTGGGCATCAGCGGTTCCGACGCCAGCTCACCGCAAAGCAAAACGATTTTCCCGGCGACAGGCGCGCACCGCAGCTCTTCCCGTGAACTGACGCAGAGAAGCTCTCCCTGCACGCTGCAGGGAAGCGAATAAGGTGCGGCTGCCATGGGGACGGCCTTGCCGCCGACAGTGAGTATGCCGCCGTTGTCCACCCAGTCCATGCAGTCAAATTCCTGCCGCAGGACGTCCAGGCCGGCGCGCTCAAATTCCCTGCACGCATACTCAACCGCCGTATGGTTTGCCTCTGATCCAGTGGGCCTTGCACCGATTTCATTACAAAGTACGTTCAAATGCCTTTCGATATTTTCTCGTGTTTCCATGTCTTTTTCCTCCTTTATTGCGGGCTTTTTTCGTTTCTGGAATAAGCATAGCAGAAGGAATGGGAGGGTACTTGACTTTCCTTGTGATATTTTCAGGGAAGCTCTCTTACCGGCCTTGCTTCAATATAGCCCCGCCATCCCTGTGGATCCAGCTGGAAACGCGGCGCGGCTTCATCCGCCCATTCATAGCCGGACCGGGTGGGGTCATAGGTGTCGATGATCTGCGACAAATTTAATATCGCTTCCTCAAAGTGAAGATCATCATAAGGAGCGTTTTGAAACATCATCATTTTACATTCGGGCAGATCAATGAGATCAAAGCCCTCCGGGATCGTTCCTCCGTAGTCCTCCGGTAATTCAACGCCCTGTGCATAGCGTGAGGTACCGGGTGGACGCAGCGTGTCAGGAAGCCACAGGCCGACTGGTTCATACAGCGCCTCCTTGACGCTGCATAGCAGGCCCCATACATCGCAGCCATTTTCATTACTGTAGGAAAAATAGTCATCCGCCGACACGCCGCGTTTTAACAGCAGCTTTCTTTTGGGAAAATTGCGCACCTGTACAAAAAAGTCCCCGGAAAGCGGCGGTGCATCCTCCTGCATATCCCTGAGCCAATAATAATATTCCCGTATGGACCAGGGATGAAAAAGATAAATCGGCGGCGTATTTTTCTTATATTCATTCGGACTCATGCCGAACTGCCTGCGGAAGGCCCTGGTAAAGCCCTCATGGCTGTCAAACAAAAAATCCATCGCAACGTCAACCACCTTAATATCATTGTCCCTCAGCTCCATGGCCGCTTTGGAGAGACGGTACATACGGATATATTCAAACGGCGCCTTGCCGGTAAGCTCTTTGAAAATCCTGGCGCAGTGCCAGGGAGAATAGCCTGCGCTCTTTGCAAGCGCATGCAGCGTAATCGGTTCATCCAGATGTCCTTCGATATAGTTTTGCATCTGCCAAACCGCATTAATCTGTTCCCGGCTTTCCATGTGGTTTTCCTCCTGTTTCCCGTTATAAAGGGCATGGTTGTGTTATGAAAATGTAACTGTTTAGAGTTTTCGCTGTTTTATTTAATTTATCATTTGCATTTATGTTTGTCTTGACGCTGTTTGCCAAAATGGCGGCTGGACACTTTAGGACCAGGAGATATATGTTTTTAAAATGCGGATGCCGACGGAGGAGAGTCGGGGGCTGAAGCGGAAATGGCCACACCGCCCAGAATTACGGGAATAAGAAATTTTTTCCAATTCGTGTATAATTTTGAAAGCACAGGGGAAAACTTTAGCTACAATACCTGAAGGGCATTCCGGCGCCGGAAACGGCATGGAATGAAGAAAGAAAGGAATTCAGCATGGAATCAATAAAAATTCGTTTTGGAAATGCGGATGAAGTTTGGAAATTTGTAAATACCATCAGAAGATTTAACGGGGAATATGATCTGGCGGCAGGCAGCTATACGGTAGATGCCAAATCCATTCTGGGCGTCTGTGCGCTGGGAACGGGAAAAGCGCTGGATTTAAAGCTGGTGAACCCCAAAGGAGAAGAACAGCAGCTTCTGACGGCGCTGCATGAATACCTGGTGAGTAAATAGACTAGCCGGCAGGTTCCGGGTGTGGGGCTTGGGGACGGCTACATAGGGAGAAGATCGCAGAAAGAATACTGACTTATCATAAGAAACTTGAAATGCTGGAAAATATAGCGGACGGAAAGTAAAAATAAAATAAAAAAGCCAATTGCCAGCAGAATTACCCTGCTGGCAGTTTTCATGTCTTTTATCCGCATTTACCCCTTCCACTCACTTTTTATGTATTCATAGACAGATTTCCAGAGAGAATGTTATAATAAAATGCCTTATTATATATTTTAAATTAAGTCTTCGCATATGCCGGATATCTTTTGCCCCGTTGTTCAGTAAGCTTCCGGCGCATGCGGAGTCCGAACTGCGGAGGAAATGCCATGCAGGAACAATTCACAAGAACCGCCCTTCTTCTGGGAGAGGAAGGAATTCATAAATTAAACCGATCCCGCGTTGCCATATTCGGCATCGGAGGCGTGGGGGGATATACCGTGGAAGCGCTTGCAAGAAGCGGTGTAGGCCATTTTTTGCTGGTTGACAACGATAAGGTGGCGCTTTCCAACCTGAACCGCCAGATCATCGCCACCCTGGACACCGTGGGCAGATACAAGACGCAGGTGATGAAGGAACGCATCCTGTCCATCAATCCCGAGGCCGAGGTGGAGACAAGGGAATGCTTTTTCCTGCCGGAAAATGCGGAGGAGTTTGATTTTTCATCCTTTGACTATGTGGTGGACGCGGTGGACACCGTGGCGGCCAAGCTGGAGCTTGTTGTCAGGGCGAAAAAAGCAGGCGTGCCGGTTATCAGCAGCATGGGAGCCGGGAATAAGCTGGATCCCACCCGGTTCGAAGTGGCGGATATTTATCAGACAAGCGTCTGCCCTCTTGCCCGGGTCATGCGGCGTGAACTTAAGAACAGGGGCATTAAGGAACTGAAGGTGGTATACTCCAGGGAAGAACCCCGCACGCCTGCCAAAAGCCCTCTGGAGGAGGACAAAGCCTCCGTAAGGCGTTCCATTCCCGGCAGCACGGCCTTTGTTCCCAGCGTGGCCGGGCTGATTGCGGCAGGGGAAGTTATTAAGGATCTGACAAAAAGACTTTGAAAAAACTCCCTCACCGTATATAATAAGAAAAGATAGTATTACAGGACAGTGAAAAGTTTCAGAAAATACGGGCAATACAAAAGAAGAGAAAGGTATCTTTTCAAATAAAGCAGCGGCGCAAAGTGGACAGCCATTACCGGAGGCGGACTGTTTTTTTCCCCGGAGCTGCGGAGAAGCTGGAAAGTTACCGATGGAGAATAAATAATGGTATTCAGTTCAATGATATTTTTGTGGGCATTTCTGCCCATCGTGTTTATACTGGATAAAATCGCGGGGAAGAGCAGGAAGCTACAGAACCTGATATTACTCGCGGCCAGCCTGGTATTCTATGCCTGGGGAGAGCCCAGATATATGTGGCTGCTTCTGGTTTCCATACTGGCCAATTATGTGCTGGGGCTGGTGATGGATAAGACGCAGACGGTGGGAGCAAGGCGCACCGCCCTTATTTTGGGAATCCTGGCAAACCTGGGAATCCTGGGATATTATAAGTATTTTAACTTTTTCATCAATACGCTGAACAAGGTTGCAGGCAGGGAGCTGCTGTCCATGAAGGATATCGCCCTGCCTTTGGGCGTGTCCTTTTTTACCTTCCAGGCCATGTCCTATCTGATCGATCTATATAAGAAAAAATACGGCGCCCAGAAAAACATCCTGAATATGGCTCTGTATTTTGCGTTTTTCCCCAAGATTACCCAGGGCCCTATTGAAAAATACAGGGATTTTGAAAAACAGCTCACCGAAAGAAAGCAGAGCCTGTCCCTGATGGGAGAGGGTATCCGCCGTTTTGTATACGGTCTGGCGAAAAAGGTGATTATTGCGGATGCGCTGGGATCCTGCGTGGACCGGATTTATGGTCTGGATCTGGCAAATGTGAACGGCGTGCTGGCATGGATTGCCATTATTTTTTATTCCCTTCAGCTTTATTATGATTTTTCCGGATATTCCGATATGGCGGTGGGACTTGGGAAGATGTTCGGCTTTACCCTGGTGGAGAACTTCAACTACCCTTACATTGCCTCCACGATTACGGATTTCTGGCGCAGATGGCATATTTCCCTCACCTCCTGGTTCAGGGAATACCTGTATTTCCCATTGGGCGGCAACCGGAAGGGCAAGTTGCGCACCTACATTAATATCTCCATTATTTTCGTGGCCACGGGACTGTGGCATGGAGCCAGCTGGGACTTTATCTGCTGGGGTGTTTTCCATGGCTTTTTCATGGTGCTGGAGCGCCTGGGGCTGGGAAAGCTTCTGGAGAAAACAAAAGTAATCAAGCATGTTTACACGATACTGGTGCTCTGTGTGGGCTGGACCTTCTTCCGGGTGGGAGACGTGGGGCTTACGCTGCAGTATCTGAAGCGCATGTTCCTTCCCTGGATGTATACGGCGTCCGGTTTTGCGGTGCAGGAGCTGGTAACTAACAGGGCCTTTTTCCTGGCGGCCTGCGGTATCCTGGGCTGCGGCGTACTGCAGAAGTGCGCGGTGAAAATCAGCCCCCGGGCGGAGAAATTTAAAAACAGTACGGCAGAGCTGATTTTCTGCATGCTGCTTCTTGCCTACAGCGTTATGCTCATGGTCAGCAGCACCTACAGCGCATTTATTTACATGAATTTTTAACTGCAGTCCGTACATTGCAATTTTTAATGGCAGCCCATATGAGTGCAATTTTAGTGGCGGCCCGTATGATTGCGATTATTAGCGTCAGTCTGTGTGACAGCAGTTTCTGACAGCGGTTTTTGCTGAAAATGGAGGAATGGCTACATGACGAAAAAGAAGGCGGCGGTGTGGATAATCCTGTTTGCCCTGATGATTATAGGCCCCAGGGTTGTCTACTATTTTGCAGAGCCTCATATATCCGAAGAAAATACGGAAAACAGGCAGCTTGCCGAGAAGCCGGCGCTGACCAGAGACAATCTGCACAACTATGCATCCCAGTACAACAGCTACTATAACGACCACCTGGCTTTCCGGAGCCAGATGATAGAAGCCAACAGCATCCTGAACATGAAGCTGTTCGGCGATTCCTCCTCCGCCAGTGTGGTGTTGGGAAAAAATGACTGGTTATTTTTTACAGATGAGGGAAGTATTGAGGATTATAAGGGAACGAACCTGTACACCCAGGAACAGCTGGATGTGATAAAGGACAACATCCTGAGCACCAAAGCTTATCTGGAAGCCAGAGGCATAGAGTTTATTCTCATGATCCCCTCCAATAAGGAAGACATTTATTCCGCCCAGCTGCCGGATTATATCAGGAAACGGGGGGAACTGACCAGGGCGGAGCAGGTGATTAATTATCTGCGTGAGGAAACGGGCGTGCGCATCGTTTATCCCAGAGAGGATTTGATGGCTTATAAGGATCAGTACGATCTTTACTGGCATTATGATACCCACTGGAATTATCTGGGCGGCTATATCGGCGCAAAAGCGCTGCTTCGTGAGCTGGGTGTGGAAATTGCGGACGTTGAGGATCTGACGATCTCGCAAAATGACTTCTCAGGCTACGACCTTGCGAATATGATGAATCTGAAGAACTATTATAAAAAGAACAAGCCCGCGGAAGTAAGCTATGATGTGACGGGCTACGCCACCAACAATCTGTCGGTGATCCAGGCCATCGACGCCACGGAGCTGATTTACCAGTCGGAGGCGCCGGATCCAAGGCGGCTTTTCCTGGTGAGGGACTCCTTTGCAGGCGCTATGGCCCCTGTGCTGGCATCCAATTTTTCCTACAGCTATATGCCCCATTGGAACGGATGCTTTGAACAGTCAATGATCGATGAGCAGCAGCCGGATATATTCGTATATGAGGTTGTGGAAAGAAGGCTGGATGCGCTGCTTACCTTCAGGCTTTCGGAGTAAATGCATTCTGGTCAGGTGATTAATTTATGGGTAATAATAAAAAAAGCAACAGCTTTGTCATGCAGGCAGGGATCCTGGCGGCTGCCGGAATCATCTGCAAGGTCATTGGAATTTTATACAGAAGCCCGCTGGCTGCCGTTATCGGGGATGAAGGAAATGGTTATTATTCTTCCGCTTATGAGATTTATACCATCATACTCCTAGTATCCTCCTACAGTATCCCCTCGGCCATTTCCAAGGTGATTGCCCAGAGGCTGGCGCTGAGGGAATACAGGAACGCCCAGAAAATTTTCCGCTGTGCCATAGGCTATGTGGTAGTCGTGGGCGGCCTGGCCAGCCTGTTTACCTTCTTTGGCGCGGGAATCCTGGTGGGCGGCAATTCCGTGCCGGTGCTTCGTATTTTTGCGCCCACCATATTTTTCTCCGGGCTTCTTGGCGTGCTGAGAGGTTATTTCCAGGCACACGGAACCATGGTGCCCACCTCATTTTCCCAGATTGTGGAACAGATACTGAATGCGGTGGTCAGCATACTTGCGGCATTTCTTCTGATTAAGGCGGTTGCCGGGAAGGATACCACCACGCAGGCTGTATTCGGCGCTTCGGGAAGCGCCATAGGTACCGGGGCAGGCGTACTTATCGCGCTGCTGTTCATGTTTGGGATATTCCTTCTCAACAGAGAATATATCAATCAGAAAACAAAAAGGGATCGTAGCTCCCAGCTGCTCACCACAGGGGAGGTGTATAAAATCATCATCACCATGGTGACGCCGGTAATACTGAGCACCTTTATCTATAACTGCAACACTTCCTTAAACCTGACCATTTACACCAGGATTATGGAGCATGTAAAGGGTTTCAGCGAGGTGGAGGCCTATACCCAGTACGGCCTGTTCAGCGGTAAGGCAAAACAGATCGCCAACATCCCCATCGCCATCGCCTCCGCCATGTCCTCGGCAATGATACCGGGCATTTCAGGAAGCTTTGCCCAGGGGGACATCGCGGGAACCAACAGACGGATCGGGACGGCGATAAAAACAACCATGTTTCTTTCCATTCCCTCTGCCGTAGGCCTTGCGGTGCTGGCCAAGCCGGTCACACTGCTTTTATATCCCCAGAAGGCTTCTGTGGATATGGTATCCTGGCTGCTTGCGGCACTGAGCATCAGCGTGGTGTTCTACGCCCTTTCCACTATCAGCAATGCGGTGCTCCAGGGGATCGGCAAGGTGAATCTGCCCGTAGTCAATGCGGCGGTTGCCCTGGTAATCCAGACTGTGGTTCTGGTTCCGCTGCTGCTGGCGACGGATCTGGGACTTTTTTCCCTGGTCATCGCCACCGTGCTTTATTCTCTTTTAATGTGCATACTCAACGGCTTTTCCGTAAGGAAGGAACTGAAATACAGGCAGGAGATAATAAAGACCTTCCTGCTTCCCGGCTGGTCCGCAGTGATTATGGGGGCGGCGGCCTTCGGCGTGTATCATGGCCTGTATTTGCTGATCCATATTAACGTGATCTGCCTGGCGGCGGCTATCCTTGTGGCGGTTCCGATATATTTTGTGCTGACCATCAAACTGGGAGCTGTTGGAAGAAAAGATCTTCTGGCCCTTCCCAAAGGAGCGCTTCTGGTCAGGGCAGCGGAAAAATGCCGTCTCATTCATTAAGATTTTCATAAAATACTGGACTTTCACAACCTCGCGGAGTACAATATCATAGACTTTACAGGCATTCCGGTTTCCAGCCGATGCCTGATTTACAGAAATTGCAGGAACCGGGCGGTGCAGATAAATGCTGCGCCGGTTCTGTTTGTATTTGCCAGATGATGCAGGCCAGGCGGCGGAAAGTGTTGCGGCTGCCGGTCAGTTTTGTTTTTTACAGGAGAGACGAATGAGAAAATTCCGGACAGATGGAAAAAGGTTGCATAAAACCGCTGTTTTTTTCAGCGCACTGATATTGGGAGCGGCGCTTCTGACAGGCTGCGGAAAGAAAACGGAGCCTCCGCAGGAATCGGAAACGCAGACAAAACAGGAGACGGTCAGCGCCACCGAACAGGCGAAAGCGAATGAAACGGGTGCTGTGACTAATACCCAGCAGGCCGCCCTGGTGGAAAATGACGGACAGCACAGCTATCTTACCGGAGAAAAAATGGATCCGGAACAGGTAAAGCAGAGGCCGCTTGCAGTCATGCTTAACAATATTCTGGAAGGCTGCCCCCAGACAGGGACTTCGAAAGCCTCCATTATCTATGAGGCTCCGGTTGAGGGCCGTATTACAAGGCTGATGGGCCTTTTTGAAAATTATGGGGACATGGACAAAATAGGATATATCAGAAGCAGCCGGGACTATTTTGTATACTGCGCCCTGGAATTTGACGCCATTTATGCACACTTCGGACAGGCAACCCCTTATGTGGGCGAGCTTCTCAACAGTGATCGGGTGGACAATATCAGCGGCCCCGTTGCCGGGATTAACCATCCTGCGCCCAATACTTTTCTTCGTACAACGGAAAGAAAAATGCCCCACAATGTCTATCTGGACATTAAAGGCCTTCAGAAAGACATTGATAAAATGAAATACAGCCGTACCTACCATGATGCGCACAAGCCTAAATTTGCCTTTGCAGCAGACGGGCAGAAGCCGGACAACAGCAAAGGAAAAACTGCGGAAATGTTGTATCCGGGCGGAAAGGAAAAAGACCAGCCCAACGGCTACAGCAAGGTGCAGGCCTGGTTTGAATATAATGAAGAAGACGGAAAATATTACCGCTACCAGTACGGCGGCCCCCATATTGATGAAAGCACCGGAGAACAGCTTGCCTTTGACAATGTTATTTTCCAGTACTGCTACGGTGAGGTGCGCGATGAAAATGATTATCTGGCCTTTGGCTGCCACGGTGACAACGGCATGAAGGTTCAGGTATTCACCCAGGGGAAAATGACGGAAGGCACCTGGTCCCGCTACGCGGATACGGATCCTGCCTATTATGTGGACGAAAATGGTGATCCTATCGTACTCAGCCAGGGAAAAACCTGGATTTGCCTGATTTGGGATCAGTATGCGGATGATGTTGTAATAGAGTAATCAGAGTGACAGACTGCACGAAAGAGAAAGGACCAAAAAGCATGAAACAGGTTTGGAACAGCTTCAGACTCGCTTTTTCCATGTACTCCGTGGTGCCTGCGCGCCAGGTGGAAAAAACAAAGGATAACATGAAATATATTTTGTGTTTTGTACCGTGGGTAGGAGCCATCATTGCTTTCCTGATCACAGAATGGCGGATAGTACACCCCTATTTGCTGGATTATGAGTTCCTCCGGTCTGTTGTCTGCGTGATGATCCCGCTCCTTCTTTCCGGCGGCGCATATATGGACGGCTTTTTCCGCACTGTGGACGCCCTGTCCTCCCATCAGCCCAGAAAAGGCAAACTGGAAATCCTTCAGGATTCCCACAGCGGCTATTTTGCCATCATCACCTGTGTCAGTTATTTCCTTATCATAGTAGGACTTTGGAGTGAAATGCCCATAGACGGATGGCCGGTGGTTTCTCTCGGCTTTATTCTTTCCCGTTCTCTCTATGGCCTGTCCATCATCTGGTTCCGTCATTCCCAGACCAGCAAATGCACGCTGTATGTACCTGAAGGCAGAACCAAGCTCATAGTGGCGGCTGTCCTGATCCTTTATATCGCTGCCTGTGCTTTTTTTATGCTGCGGATGAATCTTGTGGTAGGCATCGGCTGCCTCGCAGGGGCTCTTATCGCATTCCTCTATTATTGCTGGGTGGCCTTTAAACACTTCGGCGGCATCACCGAAGACATTGCAAGCTTTTTCGTCCAGGTATGCGAAATCCTGATCCCTTTGGTAGCCCTGCTGATTTACCGCATGCCGATGGATTTAAATAATTATCTGTAATTTTTCATCGACAACGAAACAACCGGCTGCCATAACGTTACAGCGAAATAATTTTTAGCTATTATTTGGGAAGAAGAGATTTTCTGATAAAAATAAATTTAAATTTAGGCCTGAGTCATGTTTTCAGCATGTTCAGGCTTTTTTAATATACTTTGCAGTTAGAGTTGGGGGTGGAAGGCGCGGGCTTCTCCGGGGGGCAGGGGCTGTGGAAGGGGGCGAACTTTAACCTTACAAACTGTTGTAACAAATACCCCGCATGTGTTACAATGGTCAGGATGAAAAGCCAAGAGGCGGTTTGGAGGGAAATTATGGTATCAGAACAGTATAGAGCCATGCTGGGCGGCAAATCTGTGATTCGGATTTTGTCGGAGTTTGCGACGAAGCGTGGGGAAGAGATAGGATATGACAATGTATTTGATTATAGCCTGGGGAATCCGTCCGTTCCTGTTCCGGAGGAGTTTACGGAGTGTATGATAGAGATGCTTAAAAACAGCGATCCATGTTCGCTGCATGGCTACAGTCCCAGTCTGGGAATACCGTCTGTGAGGGCGGCTATTGCCGCTTCCCTGAACGAAAGATTCGGTATGAATTACGGTCCGGAGCATATTTTTATGGCCTCCGGTGCAGCAGGAGCGCTTGCCCATGCCTACAGGGCGGTAACAAAGCCGGGCGATGAAATACTGACATTTGCTCCTTATTTCCCTGAATATAATCCTTATGTGAATCTTACCGGAGCTGTGCTGAAGGTGGTGCCTCCGGATACGGAGAGTTTTCAGATAAATTTTGATGCCTTTGAAGAAATGCTGGGTGAGAAGGTAATGGCTGTTCTTATCAATACGCCCAATAATCCTTCAGGCATTGTATATTCCGAGGAAACTATCCTGCGGCTTGCGGATATACTGAGAAAGAAAGAGCAGGAGTACGGGCACGATATTTTTATTATATCCGACGAGCCTTACAGGGAGATCGTGTTTGCCGGCGTTAAGGCGCCTTATGTGTCACGTTATTACGCGAATACCATCTCCTGTTATTCTTATTCCAAGTCTCTTTCCCTTCCCGGCGAGAGAATCGGCTATGTGGCGGTAAATCCTGCCTGTCCTGATGCGGAAGTGATTGTGAACATGTGCGGGCAGATTTCCAGAGGGATCGGCCATAATTGTCCTCCTTCCATCATCCAGCTTGCAGTGGCTAAGGTGCTGGATAAAACGGCGGATCTTTCCGTCTATGAGACCAACATGAACCTTCTGTATGATTGCCTGATCGGGCTGGGCTTTACCTGTGTGAAGCCAGGCGGAACCTTTTACATATTCCCGAAGGCTCTGGAGGAGGATGCGAAAATTTTCTGTGAAAAGGCGCTGAAATACGATTTGATTCTGGTTCCGGGGGATACCTTTGGATGTCCCGGATATTTCAGGATGGCTTACTGTATTGAAACGGAAAAGGTGGAGCGTTCCCTGGCTGCCCTGAGAAAATTTGTGGCGGCGGAGTACGGAAACATCGGTTAGTATCGGATAATTTGCGTAAAGCGGCAGCAAATTTGACTTGGAGGTAGACAGTATGTATCAGGCCGGACTGGTTCTGGAAGGCGGTGGGATGAAAGGAATTTATACCGCCGGAGTCCTGGATTTTTTCATGGATCAAAATATTGAGTTTTCCAGCTGTTATGGAGTGTCCGCAGGCGCATGCCATCTGTGCAGCTATCTGTCGCGCCAGCGGGGCAGGGCTTATGATATCAGCGTGGATTATCTGGATGACGCACATTACTGCAGTGCGCGCAATGTGCTGACCACAGGGGATCTTTTCGGGGTAAAAATGTGTTATGACGCTATCCCAAACGTTCTGAATCCTTATGATTATGATGCTTTTAATGCTTATCAGGGCAGAGCGTATGCGGTGGCTACCAATATTGAAACCGGTCAGGCGGAATACCTGCGTCTGAAGGATATGCATAAAGATATCATCGCGGTGCGGGCCTCCGCGTCCCTTCCGCTGGTATCGAGAAATGTGAAAATCGGGGATAAGCTGTATCTGGACGGCGGTCTCTCCGACAGCGTGCCTATCATGCATTCCATTGTGGACGGCAACCGTAAAAATATTGTGGTGCTCACCAAGGAAACCGGCTACCGGAGGAAGCCTTCCGGCCATCTGGGACTGGTAAAGGTGCGTTATGCCAGGTATCCCAAAGTTTACGAGCTGATGGCAAACCGGCATGTGGCCTATAACCGGATGCTGGATTATCTGGATGCCCAGACAGCAAACGGCCAGGCTTTTGTTATCCGTCCGAAAAGGGCCAGCGGTATTGGCAGAATAGAGAAGGATAAGGAGAAGCTGCGTCTGCTTTATGAGGAAGGCTATGCAGATGCCCGGGAGTGCTTTGAGGATATGCTGCGTTATCTGGAAAACGGTGACAGCGTGCAAAGATAGGCGGCGGAGTTTTCGGAAAATGAAAACAGGCTGTCTGTTTGGCCGGTACGTCCGGCGGACAGCAGCAGTATAAAAATTGGAGAATGATATGATCGAAATTTTAAAAGCGGTTTTGTTTGGAATTGTGGAAGGTATTACGGAGTGGCTGCCCATCAGCAGCACGGGACATATGATACTGCTGAATGAATTTGTTACGCTGGATGTATCTCCTGAATTCTGGGAAGTATTCCTGGTAGTGATTCAGCTGGGGGCGATCCTGGCGGTGGTGGTTTTGTTCTGGAATAAGCTGTTCCCCTTTGATTTTTCAAAGCGGCGTAAGAAAAACGGTATTATCAAAACGGATATTTTTGTCATGTGGTTCAAGGTTCTGGTGGCCTGCATCCCTGCCATGATTTACGGCATACTCCTGGATGATCTGGTGGAGCCGTATCTGTATAATGCCACCACGGTGGCCATTATGCTGATTCTGTTCGGCGTGGCTTTTATTGTAATTGAAAACTGGAATAAGGGAAGGAAGCCCCGGATCAAAAGCCTGGCGTCCCTGACCTATCGGGATGCCCTGATTATCGGCCTGTTTCAGCTTATCGCCGCGGTGTTCCCCGGCACCTCCCGCTCCGGCGCAACCATCGTGGGCGCGCTGCTCATCGGTGTCAGCAGGGTGGTATCCGCGGAATTCACCTTTTTCCTGGCGATTCCCGTCATGTTCGGCGCAAGCCTTCTGAAGCTGGTGAAATTCGGGCTCGGCTTCAGCATGACCGAAGCGTCGCTTCTGATTATCGGCATGGTGGTGGCTTTTGTAGTGTCCATGGGTGTGATTTCCTTCCTCATGGGATATATTAAAAAGCATGACTTCAAGGTTTTCGGCTGGTACCGTATCGTGCTGGGTATTCTGGTGCTGCTGTATTTTTATGTGATTGCTGCGTAAATTTGTGGTGGCCTGGGTTAAGACTGAAATTACGTCTGACATAATTTTTAAAGAAATTATGTCAGCGTGGGATTGTTTAAACGCGGATTTGCATGCCATGAAATCCGCGTTTTATTCATTCTTTCAGGCAGACGCCCATCCATTTCCTGAAGCAATTGAAACATTAAAAGGATTGAAAAGCAGGGGAATAAAAACAGGAATATTGACCGATGTTGCTTATGGAATGGATAACGAGTTCTCTTTAAAGGACTTTGCAATGCTTACTGGTTATATTGATTTAATTCTGACTTCTGTAGATGTAGGCTGCAGAAAACCATGTAAAGAAGGATTTTTGAAAACGGCAGAGTGTTTTAATATACTGCCAAACGAAATGATTTATGTGGGAGATGAAGAAAAAGATATAGTTGGGGCAAACAATGTCGGGGCGGTTTCAGTGTTGATTAATAGAAGCAATGCTGTTAAGACATTTAACCAGAACTATACGATAGACTCCCTCGATAAGCTTTGTGGAATAATTGATACATTAAACTTATGAGAAGGAATGTTGAAGATAAAAAAAGTTTCATTATAATATCCTGATTATTTGAACGGCAAATTAGAAATTTGTTATTTTGGTGCAAATTTACTTGCACATATTAAATCTAAAATAAAAAACAACCTTTAAGCAGGGGGGTAAATTGCCCCTCCGGATGGACAAAAGTGTGATATAACCGATGGGATTTATGGGAAAAATGAAGTGTAGAAGGCTGGCGAGTTGCTTTAATAGCCCAGGACGGACGAATTTGTATTTGGAGAACACATAGATGAATTATACACATTTGATAGACCCGGAATTAAAAAGCATAGCAAAGAGGGTTCCGTATAATAAGTTCCTGATAAAGACAGCAAATATCTACCAGATGCTGGCTTTCAGATTAACAGGAATTCCCAGGGAAATTAATTGCAAATGGATAATAATACGGGAAAACGGCAGGTTACCGTTAAAGGTTGCAATATATGAACCTGCTTCAGCAGCGGATAAGCTTCCGTGTTTGTTATATATCCATGGCGGCGCGTTCAGTTATAAGGCGTCAGCCCATCATAAAAAGCTTGCCTGTATCTATGCATTGGAAGCAAACTGCAGGGTGGTCCTTCCGGATTATCATCTGTTGCCGGAGCATCCATATCCAACGGCATATCAGGATGTATTGTCCGTATATAAATGGCTGTTAAAGAATGCGGAAAGCCTGCTTATTGACAGAGAACTGATTGGAATCGCAGGAGATAGTTCCGGCGGGGCAATTGCTGCTGCGATTTGCAATGCATATGAAAAAGAAGCTTTGCCCATTCCCTGTGCACAGATGTTAATATATCCGGTGACAGATGCGTCCATGTCCACGAAATCCATAAAATTGTACTCTGATACTCCATTATGGAATTCCCAAAATAACAAAAAAATGTGGGAATTCTATTTAAAGAACGTAACAGGAGAAAACATCAGGAACGCATCGCCCATGCAGAATGTGTTGCCTCATAAGCTTCCGGATACGTACATTGAAACAGCGGAATATGATTGCCTGCATGATGAAGGAGTCTTGTATGCTGAAAGGCTGATGGAAGCAGGGGCGAAAGTTGAGTTGAACGACACAAAAGGCACAATTCACGGTTATGACTCGGCAATAAAGACACAAATTGCACAGAATAATATAGAAAAAAGGATTTTATTCTTAAAAAAGTGCTTTAGCAGCAGAAATTGACCCATACCCGGCAAGTTGCGAAATGGGAATTAAATGTACTGAAAGCGAGAGATATTTCCTGACTGAGTCTGGAAACTGCGGCCCTCTATTAGAAGCCGGGCGCAGTTTCGGACTTTTTTTATTGCCGCGGCGCATCTGACTGCATTTTAGCAATAAGCGCATTGATTTCATCCGCCTGCATACGCTGCAGCTTTCTGAAATAGGAAAATACAGCGGTTACAATTACTAAAAAAATCAGGGTGAAAATAATAAGCTGCCTGGCTGATAAGGAATGCCAGAAAATGATTCGGAATACTGCCAGGTTTACCACATACAAAATCAAGGACTCTGTAATGCAGTACTGCCTCCATGTCCTGAATTCAACATGATCCAGGGCAATATCCACCCCCTGGCACAGCAATATGATCAGAAACAGGACCAGGACGGTGAAATCATACCCTTCGGTATCAATACCGCTCAGCAGATTCAGGGCGGCATTGGCAAGAAGCAGCAGGGTAAAACAGATACAGGTGGACGGCACCCGTACGGTCAGAAAATTTTTCATACATTTGCTCCTTTCAGCTTTTCCTTCAGAGGTTCGATATAATTTCGCGTAATTACCAGCTTTTCTCCATTTTGCAGGGTGGCCTCCAGCCGGTGGTTGTACAGCGGCCGCACACTTTGCAGGAAGCTGGTGTTGACCAGACAGCTTTTGCTGATCCTGGTAAAGGAAGTGCGGGAAAGGCGGGCCTCCAGGGAGGCCAGAGTCTCCCGGCAGTAGTACACCTCTTTCTCCAGATAAAGATAGGTTCTTCCATCTGCGGAATCCATAAAAAATATCTTCTCCAGCGGCAGCTGGAATTCCTTATCCTCCTGATAGCCCGTCAGGGAAAAACCAAATTGCCTGATATGTCCGGCCAGCTGCTCCAACCGGGAATCCATGCGTGCACAGCGGATGGTAATTTCAGTTTCAGTAATCTGACGATCCTGATGTATTATCAGCTTCATGGAACTTCCTCACAATTGCGTTAATAGGTATTAAAAATAACGTACATCTGTTCTTTTTTTCAATGCCCCGGAAAAACCGCCTGCCTTTCTTTTTCGTATAAGCTGCGAATTCTGCATTCTTCATACTTTTCCTGATTTCCTCCGCCTCCGATTTTTCCCCAGTCCGACAGATAATGCGCCCGTGAAACAGGAGCAGACAGCTGTCAGCCGGATTGCTGAAAAGGCTTAAATCGTGGGAAGATATCAGAAAGGTCACTTTATCCCTGCGTGCAGTTTCGTTTGCCATAGATTTCAGCGGCTCCTTTGCGCCGATGCATCCACTTCCTCGCTGAAAAATACATGATATTGTCATACACAGTATTTTTATAACGCAGTCCCCGTTCCCCGGCGGGAATAAATATGATATTTGTCATATAAAGTATAGGTCAGCCCTTCTTTCCTCTGGGATTGAGGTTATTATAGCTGGACAGCAGAGGAAATACAATGTGTCGCAGGATAAGATACCTTTGTGCACGACAAGATGCCATTTGGCTTATGTAAGGTTTGGATTTCTGATATTTTACATAGATTTTACATAACCTAAGCGTGTACTTTACACTCACCTGTTAAAATAATGATGGACAATGAGAAAATGCCGTCGTCCGGCCAGAATCCGGAGGACAGCAGTTTTTCATTGGAAACATAGGAAAAAGATACCGCCCCGAAGCGGAATGAGGGATACGTCAGGATTTCGAGTAAGTTTCAGACAGCGATATCCGTTGATGAGGGCAGAGGAGAGATGAGATGTCTATTAATGATGTAGGAATGTTGTTTTCTTTCATCGGCGGCCTGGGAATGTTCCTTTACGGGATGAATATCATGGCCGACGGCCTTCAGAAATCAGCCGGAGGGAAAATGCAGAAGCTGATGGGCTTTCTGACAAAAAACAGGCTGATGGCTATTCTTGTAGGCGCAGGAGTCACCGCTATCATACAGAGCTCTTCAGCCACCACGGTTATGGTGGTAGGCTTTGTAAATGCAGGTATGCTGGAGCTTGCCCAGGCAGTGGGCGTTATCATGGGCGCCAATATCGGTACTACCATTACGGCATGGATTGTTTCCATGAGCGAATGGGGGAGCGTAATGAAACCGGAATTTTTTGCCCCGCTGCTTTTGGGGATCGGCGCGTTCCTCGTACTTTTTACAAAATCAGAAAAAAAGAAAAAAATCGGAGAGATTCTGGTAGGCTTCAGCGTCCTGTTTATTGGCCTTTCCTTCATGTCCGATGCGATTAAACCATACAGAGAAGCGCCCATATTTGCACAGGCCTTTGCCGTCCTTGGCAGGAATCCCGTTCTCGCGGTGCTGGCCGGCGCTGTGGTTACCGCCATTATCCAGAGCTCCTCGGCTTCTGTGGGTATCCTGCAGACACTGGCGCTCAACGGTGTGGTAAACTGGCAGTCCGCTGTATTCATTACGCTGGGCCAGAATATCGGGACCTGTGTGACCGCCCTGATTTCCAGCGCGGGAGCCGGGAAAAATGCAAAAAGAGCCTCTGTTATACACCTGCTGTTCAATGTCATCGGCGCTGTGGTTTTCGGCATTATCATGTTTGTCCTGTTCCGTTTTAATGCGGCATGGGGCGCGGCAGCCATTAACAGCGTGGAAATTTCTGTTTTCCATACAATTTTCAACGTACTCAATACCCTGATGCTGATTCCTTTTGCAAATAAGCTTGTCAAGCTTTCTACCTATATAATAAGGGATGATAAGGAAGCGGAGATCGCAGAAATAACGCCGGCAGGGGAAATGCGCCGCCATCTGGACGAACGTATTCTGGAAAACCCTGCATTTGCCATGGATACCGTGATGGGAGAGGTAAATGTGATGGGCCAGTCCGCCCTGGAAAACCTGAAGGCGGCCCTGGAAGGCGTGGAGACAGGCAACAAGGAACTGATCCGCTCCGTGTTTGATAAGGAAAAAATCATAAACGAAATGGAAAAGGTTCTCACCTCCTTCCTTGTGAGGGTGGATAATCTTTCCCTTACCGAGGGGCAGCATAAGGTGGTAAAAAATCTTTTCTATACCATCAGTGACCTGGAAAGGGTGGGAGATCACGCGGAAAATATCGCGGAGCTTGCCGAAAATATGCGCAAGGATGAGATCTCCTTTTCCAAGAAAGGCTTCAAGGATTTGAAGCTGATTTCCAGTGAAACCATACTGGCGCTGGAAAGCGCGCTGAAGGCCAGGGAGCTTTCCAGCACACAGGATGCAATTCAGGAAGCGGATTATGAAAGGAATGTGGATAAGCTGGAGGATGAGCTGCGGGAGAAACACATCCAGCGTCTTTCCAAAGGGAAATGCGAGCCGGAAAGCGGCGTGGTATTCCTGGATCTGATCAGCAATCTGGAAAGAATCGCGGATCATGCCACCAACATTGCGGGATATGTGGTCAGCGAATCCCGCAAACCACTTCCTGCGCTGGACGAAGAGTGATATACTGTTGTCAGAAACCCCGGTAGGAAGCGGCGAGAGTTCTGGTCCAGCTTCGTGCATGTGGGCACCAGGTTTTATGAAAACAGGTTTAGGATTTAATGGCATGTGGCGGAATGGAGAGTAGGATGCAGAAGATATTTGTGATTGAGGATGATGAGAATATCCGGAATCTGGTGAAAATTGCTTTGGAAGGTTATGGCTATCAGGTGGCGGCTTTTGAGACTGCGGAGGAAGCGTTGGAGATTGTTGGGAGGGAGAAGCCGGATTTGGCGGTTTTTGATTTGATGCTTCCCGGCATGGATGGTCTTTCTGCGATTCGGATTATCAGGGGACGGGAGGATGAGCTGAAGAGTATGCCGATTATTGTGCTTACGGCTAAGGATAAGGAGTACGATAAGGTGGTGGGGCTGGACGGCGGCGCGGATGATTATGTGACTAAGCCCTTCGGGGTTTTGGAGCTGGCGGCGAGAATTCGTTCGCTGCTTAGAAGGGCGTCCGAGCAGCAGCCTGTGCAGTCCGAGGGAAAGGTGCGTCTGGGAGGTTTATGTGTGGATACGGCGGCCAGGGAAGTGGCCATGAACGGGGAGCCGGTGGTTCTGACTTATAAGGAATATGAGCTTCTTATGTATCTGATCGATAACCGGGCCAGAGTGGTGGAGCGGGATGAGCTTCTTAACAAACTCTGGGATTATACGGCAGACATAGAAACGCGCACACTGGACATCCATATCCGTACCCTGCGCCAGAAGCTGGGCGAGGAAGGCAGCAGATATATCAAGACTATCCGCAGCGTGGGCTATCGTTTTGTGCTCCCGCAGGAGACGGAAAACAGGGATAATTAAATTATGAAACGAGCGATATTACTCCGGTTCGTAGCGATACTCATGCTGGCCCTCGCGGTCAGCAGTGTTTTTTCTTACTATTTTATCGGCAAAAATATGCTGAAAAGCAATCGGGAATCCATGCTGAATACCATTCATGTGGTGGACTATTCCCTGAATTATGACGGGGATCTGCAGGAACAGCTCAGCCGTCTGCATGAAGCGACCATGGATGAAAATTCCCGCGTCACCATTATCGGTGAAGACGGCACGGTAGTGGCGGACAACGAAATTGAACAGGTGGATTCCCTGGAAAACCATTTGGAGAGGGAAGAGGTGAAAGAGGCGCTGCGCAGCGGCTCCGGTTTTGCTACCAGGAATTCGGAAAGCCTGGGGGAGAACATGCTGTATGTGGCGGTTCATTCCAAGAAGGGACCCTATGTGGTGCGCATGGCGGTTCCTTATACCAATATGCTGGATTACATGATACTGATTTTCCCGGTGCTTCTTCTGGGCACAGGGATTGCTTTTGCCATGAGCGTCGTCATCGCCGTGCGTTTTACCAATACGATTACCACGCCCTTAAATGAGATTTCCAGGGAGATGGAAAAGGTGCGCAGCGACAATCCCAGCTTTACCTTTAAAACCTATAAATATAAGGAACTGAACGTGATTTCCGCAACCACCATGAAAATGGCGGAGGAAATCCGGGAGCACATGGACCGTCTGGAAAAGGAAAAACGTATCCGCCAGGAATTTTTCAGCAATGCCTCCCATGAGCTTAAAACCCCTATCACATCGGTGAGAGGCTATGCGGAGCTGCTGGATCAGGGCTTTGTGACGGATGAGGCCGTCAAAAAGGATTTTATTGCCAGGATTCTGAAGGAAACGGACAATATGACCAATCTGATCAATGATATCCTCATGATATCCAGGCTGGAAGCAAAGGAAGCGGAGGTGACCTACTCCACGGTGCGAATGGTGCCGCTGCTTACGGAAATTTTTGAATCTGTCGAACCCATTGCCGCGGAATATCAGGTAACGCTTCACAAGGAATGCGAGCCTGTCTCCATAGAGGCCAGCGCCAAACAGCTTCGGGAGCTGATTATGAATCTGGTCAGCAACGGCATCAAATACAACCATCCCGGCGGTAATGTATGGGTTGAAATCAGCGCCAGGGGGACGGATATGTGCGTTCGTGTCCGCGACGACGGCTGCGGCATCAGAAAGGAAGATCAGGACAGGATCTTCGAACGCTTCTACCGCGTGGACAAAGGACGCAGCAAAAAGATGGGCGGCACAGGGCTTGGCCTGTCCATTGTAAAACATATTGCGGAGTACTATAACGGTCATATTGAACTGGAAAGCGAGCCGGGGAAAGGCAGCTGTTTTACGGTGACGATCCCGGGAAATCAGACGAAAAGTTGACAACTTCGCGGCTTTGCGGTAAACTTAGTCCTATATTCAGGTATATTACTGCTATGTGTATTGTGCTTGGACAAAGTACCTGGGTCTAAAGGAGGAGAAAAAATTATGGCAGAAACGAAGAAAACCGAAGCAAAGGAAACTGTAAAACCTGTTGAGAAAATCGCTGCAAAAGCTGATGCGCCCAAAATCGAAACCAAAGAACCCGAAAAAACACCAGCAGTAAAAGCGGCCGTAAAAGAGCCCGCAGAGGCAAAGGCACCTGCCAAAAAGGCGCCTGCAAAGAAAACAGCTGTAAAAAAGGAAGCTGTGAAGAAAGAGACAGTAAAGAAAGAAACCGTAAAGAAGGAAACTGTGAAGAAAGAGCCTGTTAAGAAAGCCCCTGTGAAAAAAGCGGCTGAGAAGCCCGCAGCAGCCCCTGCGAAAAAAGCAGCGGCCAGGGAAGAGATCAAAGAGACAGTAACCGTACAGTTTGCAGGAAAATCCTACTCATCGGAGGATCTGGTAAAAATTGCGAAGGACGTATGGAAATATGACCTGGGCAGGAACGAAGAAGAGTTCAAAACCGTAGAACTGTATGTAAAGCCGGAAGAGAGCAGTGTATATTATGTAATCAACGGAGACGTTACCGGCAGCTTTGCCATCTGATCCCAGGGAACAGAGGACTGTATTACATAGAACCGTTCTGACGCAGCATAAGGCTGCATATAACTTCACATCATTTACACGCCGTATCCGGACAGGAACGGCGGATCTTTTGTCTGATCCGTCCGATTCCGGCCTCTTTAAGGATACGGCGTTTCTTTTGAAAATGTTTCCTCATACAGGGATATTTGATTTTTTCTTAAGTTTACGTTCATGATTTTCATATTTTTTTCACTAATTTATTTCAAAAAACGAGTTGACAACGTTTGGGAGAAGTGATAATGTATGTTCAGAAGGTGTTAGCACTCCTAAGGGTTGAGTGCTAACAACTTAAAAAAGAGGTGAGGTAATGCAGAGCGAACTGGATGAACGTAAAATGAAGATTCTGCAGGCTATCATCCGGAACTATCTGGAGACGGGAGAACCGGTGGGCAGCAGGACAATTTCCAAATATACGGATTTGAACCTGAGTTCAGCTACCATCCGCAATGAGATGGCTGATCTGGAAGAGCTCGGCTATATCATTCAGCCTCATACCTCGGCAGGCAGGATCCCTTCCGATAAAGGCTACCGTCTTTATGTGGACAGCATGCTGGAAGAGAAGGACAGGGAAGTCGCTGATTTGAAGGAGCTTCTCGTGGAGAAGGAAGATAAGATGGAACATCTTCTCCAGCAGGTAGCGAAGGTTCTTGCGGTAAATACCAATTATGCGGCAATGATTTCATCGCCGCTTTATCATGGAAACAAGCTGAAGTTCATTCAGCTTTCAAGAGTGGATGAACATCAGGTGCTGGCGGTTATCGTTGTGGAAGGCAATGTGATTAAGAACACAATGCTCCACGTGGACGAGGCGCCGGATCAAGAAACCATGCTTAAGCTCAACATCCTGCTGAATACGCATTTAAACGGCAAATCCATGGATGAGATCAATCTGGGGACAATAGCCAACCTGAAGCAGCAGGCAGGAATACACAGCAGCATGGTGGGAGAAATTATCGATGCGGTGGCGGAAGCCATTCAGGCGGATGAAGACCTGGAGATTTATACCAGCGGCACCAACAACATCCTTAAATATCCGGAGCTGGCGGATAAGGAGCTGGCCGGACAGCTTATTACCACATTTGAAGAAAAACAGGCATTAAACCAGATAGTTCAGGAAACACTTGCTGATGAGAACAGCACAGGCATACAGGTATATATCGGTGATGAGACCCCGGTACAGACAATGAAGGACTGCAGTATTGTTACAGCAACCTATGAACTGGGAGAAGGAATGAAAGGGACGGTGGGAATCATCGGACCGAAGAGAATGGATTACGACAGAGTCGTGGGCATTCTGAAGAATCTCATGAGCCAGCTGGATACGCTGTATAAGAAAAAATAGAAGTGTCAGGTACACAGAATGGAGTGAAGCAGAAAATGGAAAATAAAGATAACCGTAATCTGGAAGAAGAGATGGACACTGCTTCTGAGGCGAAGGCCGGAGAAGAGACAGCAGAAGCTCCCAGGACAGAGGAAACGGCAGATGCGGATACTGATTCTTCCGAAGGAAACGGAGAAGGCGGTGAAGCCGGGGCATCGGAGGATACCCAGGAGGATTCCGAACAGGCGGAGGATAATTCCTCTGTAGAAAAAGAGGGATTCTTCAAAAAGAAAAAGAAAGATAAAAAAGAAGAGGCCTTCAAAGTGAAAATAGACGAACTGGAAGACAGGGTAAAACGTCAGATGGCCGAATTTGAAAACTTCAGAAAACGTACCGACAAAGAAAAGGCAGCAATGTTCGAAACCGGAGCAAAAAGTGTGATAGAGAAAATCCTCCCGGTGGTTGACAACTTTGAAAGAGGTCTGGCAGCCGTACCGGAGAATGAAAAGGATTCCGCTTTTGTGGAAGGCATGAACAAGGTATATAAACAGCTGATGACCGAGCTGGACAACATGGGAGTAAAGCCCATCGAAGCTGCAGGTCAGGAATTCGATCCTAATTTCCACAATGCAGTGATGCATGTGGAGGATGAGGAATACGGTGAGAACATCGTAGTGGAGGAATTCCAGAAGGGTTACACATATCATGACGCTGTGGTAAGACACAGTATGGTTAAGGTGGCAAATTAAGTATTTCAGGCATGGCCTGATGAAATAGCCGTATTAAGCGGTAGAATGGAGGAGAATCATGAGCAAAATTATTGGTATCGACTTAGGTACAACAAATAGCTGTGTGGCAGTAATGGAAGGTGGAAAGCCCACCGTTATCGCCAATGCGGAAGGCGCAAGAACAACACCCAGTGTTGTCGCATTCACCAAGACAGGGGAAAGACTGGTAGGAGAGCCTGCAAAGCGTCAGGCAGTAACCAACGCGGACAGAACAGTTGCTTCCATCAAGAGACATATGGGAAGCGACTACAAGGTAGACATTGACAGTAAGAAATACTCCCCGCAGGAAATTTCCGCAATGATTCTGCAGAAGCTGAAAGCAGATGCGGAGAACTATCTGGGAGAAAAAGTAAACGAAGCTGTTATCACAGTTCCCGCTTACTTCAATGACGCACAGCGTCAGGCAACCAAGGATGCAGGAAAGATCGCAGGCCTGGATGTTAAGCGTATCATCAACGAGCCTACGGCAGCAGCGCTTGCCTATGGCCTTGATAATGAAAAAGAACAGAAAATCATGGTATACGACCTGGGCGGCGGTACCTTCGATGTTTCCATCATCGAAATCGGTGACGGCGTAATCGAAGTACTTGCAACCAACGGTGATACACGTCTGGGCGGTGATGATTTTGATAATAAAGTAATCGACTGGATGGTAAGCGAATTCAAGAAGCAGGAAGGCATCGACCTTTCCGGCGACAAGATGGCTATGCAGAGACTGAGAGAAGCTGCTGAAAAAGCCAAGAAAGAGCTTTCCAGCGCAACAACAACCAACATCAACCTTCCTTTCATCACAGCAACTGCAGATGGACCGAAGCACTTTGATATGGATCTGACAAGAGCCAAATTTGACGAACTTACCCATGACCTGGTGGAAAGAACAGCAATCCCCGTGCAGAACGCCCTGAGAGATGCGGGAATCACAGCATCTGAGCTTGGCAAGGTACTGCTGGTAGGTGGTTCCACACGTATTCCTGCCGTACAGGATAAGGTAAAACTGATGACAGGCCATGAGCCCAGCAAGACCCTGAATCCGGATGAATGTGTTGCTATCGGCGCTTCCATCCAGGGCGGCAAGCTGGCAGGCGACGCAGGCGCAGGCGATATCCTTCTTCTGGATGTTACTCCGCTGTCCCTGTCCATTGAAACCATGGGCGGTGTTGCTACAAGGCTGATTGAGAGAAATACTACCATTCCTACAAAGAAGAGCCAGATTTTCTCCACAGCGGCAGATAACCAGACTGCAGTTGATATCAACGTACTGCAGGGTGAAAGACAGTTTGCAAAGGATAACAAATCTCTCGGCCAGTTCAGACTGGATGGTATCCCGCCGGCAAGACGCGGTGTTCCTCAGATTGAAGTTACCTTTGATATTGATGCCAACGGTATCGTAAATGTATCCGCAAAGGATCTGGGCACAGGAAAAGAACAGCACATCACCATTACCGCAGGCTCCAATATGTCTGAAGGTGATATCGAGAAAGCGGTAAAGGAAGCTGCTGAGTACGAAGCTCAGGATAAGAAGAGAAAAGAAGCAATTGATACAAGAAATGAAGCTGATTCCTTCGTATTCCAGACAGAAAAAGCGCTGGAAGATGTAGGTGACAAGATTCCGGAAGCTGACAAGGCAAGCGTACAGGCAGATCTGGCTGCTCTGAAGACTCTGCTGGATCAGACCAAGGATCAGGAAATGACAGAATCCCAGGTTGCAGATATGAAGGCTGCCCAGGAAAAACTGATGCAGAGCGCACAGACCCTGTTCTCCAAGGTTTATGAGCAGGCGCAGGCAGCCGGCGGCGCAGCAGGCGCAGGCCCCGACATGGGCGGTGCAGCCGGAAACGCAGGCTCCGCACCGGATGATGATGTAATTGACGGTGATTTCAGAGAGGTTTAAGCTTAAAAAATACAACACTAGGGGGCACTGCCGTGTCCCTTAGTGTTGCGTTCAGAAAAAGATGATTCTGCGGTGAATGCAGAACCAAGGGAGGCATATTTATGGCGGAACAAAAGAGAGATTATTATGAGGTCCTAGGCGTTGAGAAGAATGCTGACGACGCAGCCATTAAGAAAGCATACAGAGTCCTCGCCAAAAAATACCATCCTGATATGAACCCGGGAGATGCGGAGGCGGAAAAGAAATTTAAGGAAGCATCGGAGGCATATGCGATACTGAGTGATCCTGAGAAACGGCGCCAGTACGACCAGTTCGGCCATGCAGCCTTTGACAACGGCGCAGGTGGCGGCGGCTTCGGCGGCTTTGATTTCAACAGCGCAGATTTTGGCGATATTTTCGGTGATATATTTGGTGATTTCTTCGGCGGCGGATCCCGCAGAAGCGGCAGGGCGAGCAATGCACCCATGAAGGGCGCCAATCTTCGTACCAGTGTGCACATAACCTTCGAAGAAGCGGTATTCGGTACATCTAAGACCATAGAACTGAATGTAAAGGAAGAATGTAAGACCTGTCACGGAACGGGAGCCAAGGAGGGCACACAGCCCATTACCTGTCCCAAGTGCGGCGGTAAGGGCCAGGTGGTATTTACCCAGCAGTCCTTCTTCGGCACGGTCCGCAATGTACAGACCTGTCCGGACTGTAACGGCACCGGCAAGGTAATTAAAGATAAATGTACTGACTGCCATGGAAGCGGTTATGTACCCATGAAGAAACGGTTTGAGGTGGATATCCCTGCGGGAATCGACAACGGCCAGTGCAAGCGTCTGGCTGGCATGGGAGAGCCGGGCGTCAACGGCGGCCCCAGGGGAGATGTGCTTGTAGAAGTCATTGTAGGGCGTCATCCCATATTCCAGCGCCAGGATTACAATATCTATTCCACGGTCCCTGTATCCTTTGCCGTAGCGGCTCTTGGCGGCGAGGTAGTTATTGATACGGTGGACGGCAAGGTTATTTATGATGTGAAGCCCGGAACCCAGACGGACACCAAAATCCGCCTGAAGGGAAAAGGCGTTCCCAACCTGCGGAACAAAGAGGTGCGCGGTGACCACTACGTAACTCTTGTAGTCCAGGTACCCGATAAGCTTTCTGGCGAAGCCAAGGAACTGCTCAGAAAATTCGACGAAGTTTCCGGCGACAGCCTGAATGCGGCGAAGAGAATGGGCGATGGCGGAGCTGCGGAAGGGAAAGAAAAGAAGAAAAAAGGATTCTGGAAATAGGGATTTCCGGATTCCTGACAGATAACAAAAGGCAGCCCGCGGGGCTGCCTTTTGCATATAGCGGCATTTCCTCGGAGGGAACGGGTAGATAACAGGCGAGCGCCTTAGGAGCGCTTTGCATAAGAGAACGCTGTATGAATGGAGTACAGCTGTCAGGAGAGCGGCTTAAAATAAATCCGGCTGTCCTCACCGCCCGTATCCGGCCGGTTTCCCATATAAACAAATCCGTATTTTTCATAGAACCCAATATGATCCGTAGCCAGATATACTTTTTCATGTCCCTGCCTCCTGGCTTCTTCACAAGCATGACTGATGATTTGCTCACTGTATCTGTGTCCCCGGTACTCAGGCGCTGTAAATACAAACCCCAGCCAGGGAAACAGCCGGATATCATCGATACAGTCCTGATGTGTCAGGGTAACAAAGGAAATAAGTTCATCCTCATCGCACAGAAGAAACAGCTTGCCGCCTGTTCCCAGCACCGTTTCAAACCGGCCGTCCCTGAGCAGCACTGCCAGATATTTTGCTGCGCCCCAGTCGCAGCTCCCGATTTTTTCTATCCAGCATTCTTTTTTCCCATCTTCAAAATATTCGATTATCTGCATAAAGGGCCTCCTTGAAAATGATTTTTTCCCCACATGGACCTGTGTCATCCGGTATTCTGTGCGCGCGTATACGGACGGCAGCCGACGCGGCGGTTAAGGATAGTAAACCTCATTCCGGTATGTCTTTGGCACCGTTATCTGTTGCTCAAGTGTCTGCGGAAAAATAATTGACTTAATTATATCAGCCTGGAAACCAAAAGGACAGGTGTAATTGCAGTATGATTTGATGAATGGCAGACAGAAATAACAGATAAGAAGCAATAAGTAAGAAGCAACAGATAAAAAGCAACAGACAAAAAGCAGCATTTCAGTCGGCTGAATAACTGAGCAGGGTAATAAAAATCAGATTTCTCCCGATGCGGGATGTCTGGTGTAGGGGTGTGCTATGTGTTAGAATAAAGAAAAACAGGCAGGCGGATACTATATAATCCGCAGAAATTATGTATGGAAGAACAAATGTATATTAATTATAAATAAAAAATGTAATAAGAAAGGAGGGAACAGAATGCGGAAAAATGAAGAAGGAAAGCTTGTGGATGAAAATGGTCTGACGGAGGAGGAGTTTCTCAGCCAATATCAGCCCCGGGATTATGAACGTCCGTCGGTTACGGTGGACATGCTCATTTTTGCTGTGGATAAGTCAGGCGAAAACAAGAGGCTTCTGTTGATAAAGCGGAAAAATCATCCGTATTTGGGCTGTTGGGCGCTGCCGGGAGGCTTTGTGGAGATGAAGGAGTCTCTGCGGGAGGCGGCCGCCAGGGAGTTGGAGGAGGAAACAGGCGTAAAGGGAATGCGTCTGGAGCAGCTTTACACATTTGGAGAGGTGGAGCGTGATCCCCGTACACGGATAATTTCAGTGGCCTATATGGCTGTTGTGGATGATGAAGAGCTTTCAGTCTGGGCCGGGGACGATGCAGCGGAAGCTGTCTGGTTCCGGGTTTGGAAGGAGGAAGGGGAAAACGGGGAATGTATTTTCCTGGAATCAGCAGAAGCAGGAGTTCGTTTTGCCTATGCGGTGGAAAAGGAAGCGAAGGGTGAAGGCGAACGGAGGTGCAGGCCGATATTTGATGCGGAAGCGGAACGGGGACTGGCCTTCGATCATATCGAGGCGGTCCGTATGGGGCTGCAACGTTTGTAACGGCTGTAAATGACAGTTTATACTTAACTGCTGTTGAACCCGGGTAATCCTTGCTAAGCCGACATGCCTATGATAGACTGGAAGCTGATAGAATTGTAAAGCTGTAACTCAACGGAGGTAAAGCATGAAAAAGCCATTACCAATAGGTGTTGATGATTTTAAAAAGCTTATTACAAGCGGATATTATTATGTTGATAAAACGTTGTTTATAAAGGAACTGTTAGATAAAAAAGGAGATGTAAATTTATTTACAAGGCCCAGGAGATTTGGGAAAACACTTAATATGAGTATGCTGAGATATTTTTTTGAGAAGAAAGATTCTCAGCCCGAATTGGAGGAAAATAAAAAGCTGTTTGATGGTCTGGGCATCATGGAAGCAGGAGAACGGTATAGAGGGGAGATGGGAAGGTATCCTGTTATCTGTCTGACCTTGAAATCCGGTAAACAGCGTACTTATCAATCGGCCTATCATAAGCTGCGAAGAGAACTGGCCAATGAATTCGACAGGCATAGGAAAATAAAAGAGAGGCTTTCTCCAGAAAAAGCGGTCAGATATCAAAAAATTCTGGAGGAAACCGCTTCCGAAGATGATTTTTCAGGAGCCCTTCAGTTTTTAAGCGAGGCACTTTGGGAGAGTACAGGCCAAAAATCGATCATATTAATAGATGAATATGATGTTCCGCTGGAAAATGCTTATTTCAATGGTTTCTATGAAGAAATGTCGGATTTTATCCGTTCGCTTTTTGAATCTGCCTTAAAGTCAAACCCTTATCTTGAGTTTGGAGTGATCACAGGATGCCTGAGAATAACAAAAGAGTCGATTTTTACAGGGTTGAATAATCTGAAAATGGTATCCATCCTCAGCAATATATATGATGAGTACTTTGGTTTTACTCAAAAGGAAACCGAGGCGTTGTTAGATGAATACGATCGGGCAGATAAGATGGAAATAATGAAGGAATGGTATAATGGCTATCGGTTTGGTAATGCCGAGGTCTATAATCCCTGGAGTGTACTTAATTTTCTTGATGCGCTTCGGGAAAATGCAGGAGCCTTGCCGATGCCATATTGGGCGAATACAAGCTCGAATGATATTGTTAAAAGCCTTGTAGAGCGGGCGGATATCTCAGTCAAGGGAGAACTGGAGCATTTAATCGATGGCGGGGCGATTGAAAAACCTGTACATGAAGATATAACTTATGACAGTATATACGGTTCAGATGATAATCTATGGAACTTTTTGTTCTTTACCGGATATCTGAAGCTGGTGGACAGACGGCTGCAGGCTGAAACGGAATATATCTTAATGGCCATTCCCAATATTGAGGTTAAGCATATTTTTAAGGGTACCATACGGAACTGGTTTACTGAGGAAATTGAAAAGAAAGATCTGGGAAAGTTTTTTACTGCGATTGAGCGGGGAAATGTGCGATATATGGAAGAAGAACTCTCAGCCTGTTTGCAGGAGACGATAAGCTTTTATGACTATGCGGAAAATTATTATCATGGATTTTTAACAGGATTGCTGAAAACACAAAATAAATACCGGGTGATATCCAATCAGGAGTCGGGACTGGGAAGGCCGGATATTATTATGAAGTCCGCAAGTATTCGCGGGCTTGCAATTATTATGGAGCTAAAGGTGGCAGACGATTTTTCGGAAATGGAAGCAGGGTGTATCCAGGCGCTTAACCAGATTGAGACGCGAAAATATTCAATGGAATTAGAGATGGAGGGATATAAAGATATTATAAAATATGGAATCTGTTTCTATAAAAAAGAATGTATGGTCCTAAAAATTTAATCTTGCGTTTTAACTTATTGAAACAACAGTTGGTTAATGGTATAATATGCCGAAGTATGAACTTGAAAAAAGATGGAATACAGAAGGTTTCTTTGAGTTTTATCTTTACAGCAGATACCTTTCGGCCGGATAAAACAAAGGCATCTGTCCTGCCTGCATAAAGGAGCGGAAGGAGCGTTTTGGGAAGAGCCGAAATTAAAGCCTTATTTTATTTGGGTTTTTGGGAAAGGCCAGAAGAGGCGTCGGCTTCTTTTGGCTATCTTCATTTTATGTCGGAGTCCTGCGGATCGTTAAAGGCAATTCCTGTCATTGAGGAGACGGGAATTATCATTATGGATGAAGCTGTAAGGCTGATTTCCGGGCTGTGAAAAATTATGGATAAAGAATACCTGTAAGGAGCATATAATATGAAATGGAAAAAATTCAGGATAAAAACAATAACGGATGCGGAGGACATAATTATCAGCACCCTTTATGATATTGGCCTGGAAGGGGCGCAGATCGAGGATAAGGTGCCGCTGACAGCCGCGGAAAAGGAGCAGATGTTCGTGGACATCCTGCCCGATGGGCCGGAGGATGACGGGATTGCGTGGCTCAGCTTTTTCGTGGAGGAAACAGAGGACGGGCATCTTCTGGTAGACGGCGAAGAGACGGACGAGGAGTCCGTCATGGAAAATGTGCGCAGGGAGCTGGAGGAGCTGCGGGTATTCTGCGACATCGGAGAAGGAAGCATTTCCGTGGACGAGACGGAGGATATCGACTGGATCAATAACTGGAAGCAGTATTTTCACCAGTTTTATATTGATGATCTCCTTGTTATCCCTTCCTGGGAAGAGGTGGAGGAAACGGATAAGGACAAGATGGTCCTTCATATTGATCCTGGTACGGCCTTCGGGACGGGGATGCATGAGACAACACAGCTTTGCATCAGGCAGCTGAAAAAGTTTGTGACGCCGGAAACCGTGCTTCTGGATGTGGGCACCGGCAGCGGAATCCTGGGGATTCTTGCGCTGATGTTCGGAGCAAGGAGCGTGGTGGGAACTGATTTGGATCCCTGCGCAGTGGAAGCGGTACGTGAAAATCTGGAATCCAATCATATTGACCCGGATAAATTCGAAATGATGATTGGCAATATCATTACGGAAAAAGAAGTTCAGGATCGGGTGGGGTATGGCTGTTATGATATTGTGGCGGCAAATATCCTGGCTGATGTACTGGTAAATCTGACGCCGGTGATCTGCAGCCAGCTGAAGCCGGGAGGAATCTATATTACCTCAGGAATTATAGATGATAAGGAAACAACGGTGGTAGATGCGGTAAAGGCTGCCGGACTGGAGCTTCTGGAGGTCAATTATCAGGGTGAATGGGTTGGCGTGACGGCGAGAAAGCCAGTGTGACAGTAACAGCCAGTTTGACAGGAAAGCGGGAATCGGAATGTATCAGTTTTTTGTGGAGCCCGGGCAGATTCAGGGAAAGACGGTTATCATCACGGGAAGTGATGTGAATCATATTAAGAATGTACTGCGTATGAAGCCGGGAGAGGAAATCGCGGTAAGCAACGGCGTCGATGGACGGGAGTACAGATGCGGGATTGAGGAAATCCGGGAAGACGAGGTGGTTTGCACGCTTCGTTTCATCAAAGAGGATGGGCTGGAGCTGCCTTCCAGGATTTACCTGTTCCAGTGTCTGCCCAAGGCGGATAAAATGGAGCTTGTCATCCAGAAGGCGGTGGAGCTGGGGGCCTTTGCGGTGGTGCCTGTGGCGGCTAAGCGCTGTGTGGTAAAGCTGGATGCGAAAAAGGAAAAGAGCAAGCTGGCAAGGTGGCAGGGAATTGCCGAGTCTGCGGCCAAGCAGAGCAAACGCCGCATCGTACCGGAGGTAATGCCGGTGATGTCCATGCAGGAGGCGCTGCATTTTGCAAAGGATATGGATGTGAAGCTTTTTCCTTACGAGCTGGCTGAAGGGATGGGAAAGACAAAGGAGCTGATCGCAGGAATCCGCCCCGGCCAGTCCATCGCGGTTTTCATCGGACCGGAGGGCGGTTTTGAGGATGGTGAGGTGGAGGCTGCTTCGGAGTGCGGTTTCGTGCCGGTGACACTGGGGCGGCGCATTCTGCGGACGGAAACGGCAGGCTTTACTGTGCTTGCCTGGATTATGTATCAGCTGGAGGCGGATCAGGGCGTTTAGGAGTACCAATTGTCGAAAGCAGACATATAATAAGTTAGGCGGATTCCGATTGGGGAGTCCGCGCTTCTTTACCGGCAAATCAAATACAGAAAGTTGGGAAAAATTATGGAATGCTATCTGGATAACTCTGCTACGACAAAATGCTTTGACAGCGTAGCGGCTATCATGACCCAGGTCATGTGTCAGGACTATGGCAATCCATCCAGTATGCACATGAAAGGAGTGCAGGCAGAGCAGTATCTGCGCTATGCCAAAGATGTGATTGCAAGAATCCTGAAGGTGAATGAAAAAGAGATTTTCTTCACCTCGGGAGGTACGGAATCGGATAATCTTGCCCTCATCGGAAGCGCTTATGCAAACTGCCGGGCAGGAAGGCATCTGATAACAACCTCTATTGAACACCCGGCAATCCTGCAGACGATGCAGTATCTGGAAGGACAGGGCTTTGAAGTGACTTATCTGCCGGTGGACTGCTATGGGCGGATCCGGCTGGAGGATTTGGAGTATGCAATGAGGCAGGATACGATTCTGGTATCCATTATGCATACGAATAATGAGCTCGGTTCCCTGCAGCCTGTCGCTGAGGCGGGCAGGCTGATTAAACAGATGAATCCGGGAACGCTTTTTCATGTGGATGCGGTGCAGGGATTTGGTAAATACAGGATTCTGCCGAAAAAAATGGGAATCGATATGCTGTCTGTGAGCGGACACAAGATTCACGGGCCCAAGGGCGTGGGATTTCTTTATATCAATGAAGCGGTAAAAATCCAGCCGATTATTTTCGGCGGGGGCCAGCAGCGCGGCATGCGTTCCGGGACGGAAAATGTACCGGCAATTGCAGGGCTGGCGAAGGCCGCCGAGGAGATGTATGGAAATCTGGATGAGGATGTGAACAGGCTGTATGCTTTGAAGCAGATGTTTATTGACGGTGTGACACAGCTGGACGGCGTGCAGATTAACGGGCTGACCGGGCGTGAGAGCGCGCCTCATGTTATCAGTGTATCTTTCCGGGGAATCCGGAGCGAGGTTCTGCTGCATGCGCTGGAGGAGCGGGGAATTTATGTTTCTTCGGGAAGCGCCTGTTCTTCCAATAAGCCGGGAACGGCGGCATCGGCTACGCTGCGGGCGATTGGTCTGGATAAGGAGCTGATGGGCTCTACGCTTCGTTTCAGCCTGTCGGTGTTTACCACGGAGGAAGAGATCCGTTATGCGTTGAATGCGTTGTATGAGATGGTGCCCATGCTGCGCAGGTTTACAAGAAGATAGAGTCGGCGTCCGGCCTTTTGGCCGGACGGAAAACCGGCAGGAGTCGTTGGGCTGTCGGGCGGCATGTGAAAAGCAGCCGGGCAGGGCAGGATAGGAGGATGTATGGTTTTTAAGGCGTTTTTGATAAAGTACGCGGAAATCGGCGTAAAGGGAAAGAACCGGGGGATTTTCGAGGATGCGCTTGTGCAGCAGATTAAGTATGCGCTGAAGCGGTGTGAGGGAGATTTCGCGGTTCATCGTACCCGGGGCAGGATCTATGTGGACGTGCTGTCTGAGGAGTATGATTATGATGAGACGGTGGAGCATCTGCAGAGGGTGTTCGGTATCGCGGAAATCTGTCCGATGGTGCAGGTGGAGGACGAAGGGTTTGACAAGCTGTGCGGTACGCTTGTGGAATATATGGACGATGTGTATGCGGACAAGCATATTACGTTCAAGGTGAGTGCGAGAAGGGCAAGGAAGAATTATCCGCTGGATTCTATGACGATCAATTCAGAGGTGGGCGGCGTCCTGCTGGATGCGTTCCCGGATATGAAGGTGGATGTGCATAAGCCGGATGTGATGCTGTATATTGAGATCCGGGAGAAGATTTATATTTATTCCATAGAGATTCCCGGGCCAGGAGGAATGCCGGTGGGGACGAATGGTAAGGGGATGCTGCTGCTTTCGGGAGGGATTGATTCTCCTGTGGCGGGGTATATGATCGCAAAGCGCGGTGTGAAGATTGATGCGGTTTATTTTCATGCGCCTCCGTATACGAGCGAGAGGGCGAAGCAGAAGGTGGTGGATCTGGCAAAGCTGGTGTCAAGGTACAGCGGGCCGATTTACCTGCATGTGGTGAATTTTACGGATATTCAGCTGTATATTTATGAGAAGTGTCCGCATGATGAGCTGACGATAATTATGAGAAGGTATATGATGCGGATTGCGGAGATGATCGCAAGGGATACGGAGTGTCTGGGGCTGATTACGGGCGAGAGTATCGGGCAGGTGGCTTCTCAGACGATGCATTCGCTGGCGGCTACGGATGATGCGTGTGAGATGCCGGTGTACAGGCCGCTGATTGGGATGGATAAGCAGGAGATTATTGATATTTCTGAGAGGATTGGGACGTATGAGACGTCGATTTTGCCGTTTGAGGATTGTTGTACGATCTTTGTGGCAAAGCATCCGGTGACGAAGCCGAATTTGAATGTGATCCGGAAGCATGAGAGGTTTTTGGATGATAAGATCGATGAATTGGTGAAGACGGCTGTGGAGTCGAAGGAATTGGTGGTTGTGGGGAAGGATTGAGATGGTTTGGGGAGAGGAGTGAGGGGCGGGCTCGGGGAGGCGCTGCGCTGTCCCCATCGCTAATGGGGGGAGGAGGTAGGCTCGGGACCGGGGGTCCCATCGCTTATGGGAGGAGAGGGAG